>CALLIQ010000333.1 GCA_938008925.1 uncultured Acidimicrobiales bacterium | reverse complement strand
GAGGCGGCGAACCGAGTGGTAGTTCCCGTCGACTTGGGTGGCGGTGGTCTGGGCCGACAGCCACGACATCTGATCGCCGAAACCGAGCGTGAGGTACCGCCACCGCTCATGGTCGTCCTTTTCGAGGAAGGCGACGATGGGATCGGGATCGATCGTGTCCGGCTGGAACGGCCGATACTGCGAGAGCGTCGTCGTGAACAGGCACAGGGTGATCGTGATCGTGGCGAACCCGATACGGGCGACGGTTCCTGCGAACCGACCGCCCGTCCGGGTGAGCCAGCGATTGACCGATCCGTGTTCGAGGCTCTCCACGAACAAGCCGGCGAGGGGCAGGATCTGAATGGCGGCCCAGAAGGTGAACCGGTCGAGCGTGAGGATCTCGAAGGCTCCACCGAGGAGCAGGCGGGGGATCGGGGTCGTCCCTCCGGTACCGAGCACGAAGAGCAGGCCGATCGAGGCGGCGAGCGGCCACATCCGGTCGACGACCGCTCGCACCAATGCGTAGGGGAGGAGCACCAGCATCAAGCCCCACGGGATGAGGAAGAAGATGAGTCCCGTGTTCGGATCGGCGATGAAGTTGGAGCGGCTTCCGTGCGGAATCGGAATCTGACTGATCGGGTCGCTCGCCGACCAGAGCCAGTAGGGGAGCACCACCAGCACGAGGGCGGCGACGATGCAGGGAGCCAACGCAGCGGTGCGGACGATCGCTGGCCAGGCTCGTCGCACGCGTCGCGCCATCAACGGGACGATCGTCGACCGATCGATCGGCGGGTGATCGGTGCCGGCGTTGGCAGATCCGCGCTCGTCTGGTCGAGGCACGCGCGACATCGCCAGGATGCCGGCGACGACCAACGGGCCGAGAAAGAACACCGAACCGAACAGGGTCGTGACGTGGTGGCCCGCCGTGCAAGCGGCGAGCACGGTGATCCCGACGGCGAGGTCTCGCCGTCGCCCTTCGAGGACCCAGGCTCGAATCGACGGCAACGCGTTGAGGAGAAAGGCGAGAGCGAACGTGGTCGGGAGCTGTCCGTAGAGGTGCACCGTCTCGGCGATCGCCGTGCCGGTCGCGGCGAGGAGGGCCGCGTTGGCTGCGGCCTCTCGCCCGACCCAGAGACGACTGAAGCGGTAGACGCCGACGTTGAGCAGGGCGAGCACGCTGACCTGGGTGAGCACGAACGCCGACTCGAGCCCGCCGGTGATCTTCGACACGGCGGCGAGGGTCATGTGGACGCCGGGCGGGTAGGACACGGTCGTGAAGCCCGTGTACCAGCGTTGATCCCAGGTGGAGAACCAGTCTCGGGCGTAGTGGTCGCCCAAGAACATGTGGACGTAGGCGTCGTAGGTGCCGCGGAACGTTCCGAACGCGAGGAGCCCACCGTGGAACAGCACGGTGATGACGAGGGCCCAGATGAGCCGATCGGGGATCGAGGTTGCCCGATCGGTCGACCGCAGAGCTGACTCCGCCGGCGTCACGCGGGCGCGAGACGACATGTCGTGTCCCGTCGGCAGATCGCACCCGGTTCTGATCAATTCTGGTGTGCGCTCACGAACGGATGGACCGGTGCCGATGGGGAGGCGAAGGCCCCAATGCGAAGGATCCGCGCATGGACGTCAATCCCCAGGCGGCGAGCTCTGCGGTGCGCTGGCACCAGAAGCTCCTCGGTCACATCGCCGACACGGTCACCGTCGTCGGTGCCGATGGCGTTCCCATGTGGACCAGCGCATCGAGCGACGATTCGCTCGGCTACGAGTCGGACTTCTGGCAGAGCGCCAACCTGTTCGATCTCGTCCACCCCGATGAGGCGAACAAGGTCGGACGATGGCTCGACGAACTGCTCGCCCAGCCCGGCGGAGAGGTCTCGGGGGAACTCCGGCTCCGGCGCGCTGACGGCACCTACGGGTTCGTCGGCTTTCGCTGCGTGAACCTGCTCGACGATTCCGACGTCGGCGGCATCGTGATCGCTGCGCGCTCGGTCGACGACGAGGTCCGAGCGCGAGAGCATCAGGCCAGACAGAACGCCCACTTCGAATCACAACTCGCCGGTCATTCCGCACTGATCGCGGATGTCAGCCACGAGATGCGTGCACCGATTCACGCGGTGCTGGGCCTCACCGAGCTCCTCTTGGACGACGGGGAGATGTCACTCGACCAGCGACGAGACCTGGAGACGGTTCGTCGCGAAGCCGACTCGCTGAAGGTGATGGTCGACGAACTCCTCGACCTGTCGAAGCTCGGTGCGGATCGGGTCGAACTGCAGTCGGAACCGTTCTCGCCGACCGGCCTCCTCGACGAGGTGGCGAGAGCGTTCGTGCCCCAGGCCCACGGCAAGGGCCTTGGCCTCACGGTCCAGATGGACCCGACCGTGCCCCGCTCGGTCGTCGGCGACGCGTTCCGGGTCCGGCAGATCCTCACCAATCTCGTTTCGAACGCCGTCAAGTACACCGATGCGGGGGCCATCGTGCTGGCCCTCGACACCACTGACACCGGTGACCTTCTCTTCAAGGTGATCGACACCGGCCGCGGAATCCCGGATTCGGTTCGGGAGTCGATCTTCGAGCCGTACACCCAGGCCCGTGCCGGCGATGTCGCGACGGGAACGGGCATCGGACTCGCAATCGTGCGCCGCCTCGCCGAGATGATGGGCGGGACGGTGTGGCTCGAATCGGTCGTCGCCGGCGCTCCCGGCGAATCGTCCGGCACGACGTTCTTCTGCGAGCTGCCGCTTCCCGAGGGTCGCCGGTCGAGCGATCGAGCGTCGGCACCTCGCCAAGCGGTCAACCGAACCGCGGGTTCGGTATCGCCCGCAGAGGCGTCGGCCGACCAACGAGGATCGGGGACGCAGGCCGAACGCAACGTTGGCGAAACGAAGGACGACGGCCCGCCGATTCTCGTGGTCGACGACAGCGAAGTGAACCGCATGCTGGCGTCGTCGCAGCTCCGTCGCCTCGGCTACGAACCGGTGCTGGCGTCGAGTGCCGCCGAGGCGCTCGATGTGTTGGCCACGCGTCCGCCCGCTGCGATTCTCATGGACTGGCACATGCCGGACGTCGACGGTCTCGAGGCCACCCGCCGCATTCGCTCGAGCGGCGCCTCGTGGTCGGATCTCCCGATCGTGGCGGTGACGGCGAGCGCCCTGGTCGATGACCGCCAGACGTGTCTCGACGCCGGGATGGATGACTACCTGTCGAAACCGGTGTCGCTCGCCGATCTCGACGGGATGCTCCGGCGATGGGTCCCGACCGAGGATCCGAATGCGTCGCAAGCGAGCGAGCACCTGGATGGGTCTGTCGTCGATGCCCTGCGAGAGGAGCTCGGTGATGACGGCATCGTCTGTTCGATCGTCGGCACCTTCATCGGTGAGCTCGACCGACTGGGTGGAGTCATCGAGTCCGCACTGGACCCGTCGAGCGACGCAGCGGCTCCCGAGACCGAGGTGATTCGCCGAGCCGGTCACACCGTGAAGTCGACGGCAGCGATGCTCGGTGCCAATCGATTGGCGACCGCAGCCGCTGCCCTCGAGCAGGCTGCCGTCGGCGACACGCCCCAGCTCGGGGAACCGATCGAGTGCTTCCGTCTTGCCGCGGTCGAAGCCCGATCCGCTCTCGTCGCGCTCGCCGACGAGCTCGGAGGCAACGCTCAGCCAGCCGATCCACAGCCAGTCGGTTCCCAGCAAACCAGCTCACAACCAGCCAACTCACAACCAGCCAACCCACAACCAGCAGAGGCAACATCATGAAGGGCGTCATCTTCAACGCAGTCGAGGAGGCCATCGTCGGCCTCTACTCCGAGGACGTCTGGGACGATCTCCTCGACGCCGCCGGTCTCGACGGTCACTACACCTCCCTGGGCAACTACGCCGACAGCGATCTGCTCGCTCTCGTCGGAGCCGGGTGCGAGCTGACGGGTATGGAAGCCGACGATCTGGTCCGAGTGCTCGGCCGGCACGCGTTCGAACCGCTCGTGAGTCGCTACCCGGAGTTCGCAGAGGGCGCGACGGGTACCCATGACTTCCTTCGCCGGGTGAACGACATCATCCATCCTGAAGTGCTGAAGCTCCACCCCGATGCGAGCCCGCCGCAGTTCCATTTCGAAGAGCGGGGCGACGGTGTCCTGCGCGTGACCTACCACTCGGCCCGACGCCTCGGCGTGTTGGCCGAGGGGCTGATCATGGGCGCTGGTGATCGGTTCGGCGAGGACGCCGAGGTCACCGTCGTGTC
>CALLIQ010000332.1 GCA_938008925.1 uncultured Acidimicrobiales bacterium | reverse complement strand
CAGCCGTCTCGAAGTCGTCGTTCACGACGCGGAGCGCATCGCACCCGAGGGTTGCCTCGAGCGCGGCGGCGAGCCGTGGACCGAGTTCGACCGCCGTCACCTTGGCCCCGCGATCGAGCAGCGTCCGCGTCGCCTGGCCGGTGCCGGGGCCGACCTCGCAGATCGCTGGTGGCCGGCGAACGTCGCTGCCGGGTCCCTCGTCGACAGCGTCGAAGAACGCGTCGAACAGTGCCGGCGGGTAGGTGGGCCGAATCCGGTCGTAGGTGGCGGGGACCCGATCGAAGGTGAGACGGATGTCGGAGGCAGCCTCGCTCGGAACGTCGTCCTGCTCTGGTTCTGAAGTGGCAGCGTCGAGCTCGCCGAGGGCGAGCCACTCGGCCCAACTCAGATCTCTGCCGACGTAGCGCGGCGTCGAGAGGGGCCATTCCGTGCGGATCCATTCCGGGACGAACGCTTCGATCGCAGCCTCGTCAGTGCTCCCGACGAGTTCGTCGACGAGCCACCAGCACACCTCAGCGTCGGGGCCACCGACGCGTTCGGGCGGGTCGATGTAGACGCAACCGAGCAGCGCTGACTCGTCGGCGTCGAAGATCGCGAAGTTGAACGACTCGTTCCGCTCCATCTCCTCGGCGTGCCGGGCGAGATCGGCGCGATCCTCCTCGGCCGTCATCGTCGCGGGCGGCCAACCCCAGGCCTCGCCGAAGATCGACCACAGCCGTGCTTGCGAACCCATGACCGCCGCCATGTCGAGCTCCGTGTCGTCTGGGTGGATCGTGCGCAGGTGCAGCGACGTGCCGGGAACCTCGGCACGCGCTGGCGCAACGAAGTCGACGGGAAGCCAGTGCCGGGTCATGTCGAACACGATTGCATCGTCAGGCTGCCGGCGTCGACGTCGATGGTCGCTTGCGTGCCGATGGCCAGCGCTCGCATCGCCGGCTCACCACTCGGCCGGGCGACGCCGTGGCCTGCTGGCAGGCCGCCAAGGATCGGGACACCCAGTGATCCGAGTCGATCGGCGAGAACATCGATCAGGGTCCAGCCGCGATCGACGTAGTCGTCGAACCCATGGAAGTGTCCGAGCGCGATGCCGCCCACACCGTCGATGAGTTCGGAGCGGAGCAGTTGCGTGAGGTTGCGGTCGACCTGGCCGATGCCGACGTGCCGGTGGTCTTCCAAAAAGAGAATCGTCCCGGCGAGCGTCGGAAGTCCTGTCCCAACGAACCCGGCGAGCTCGCGGAGATTGCCGCCGACGAGGAGACCGCTCGCCGTGCTGGACCGTCCCGCCGTGATGCTCAACGTTGACGTCGCGATGGTTGGGTCGGTCCCGATCGACAACGGCTCGCTCGACATCAAGAGGTGGCGAACGTCGGCTGTTGCGGGCTGGCCGGCCAGGGCTCCGTGAATCGACGCCAGGCCGCAGCTCGCCCACAGTGCCATCTGGAGGTTGGTGATGTCGCTGAATCCGACGATCGGCTTGGGGTCCGCCCGCACGGCGTCGAGATCGATGCCGTCGACGATTCGATAGCTGCCGGCCCCGCCCCGAGTGGTGAGGATCGCTCGAACCGAAGGATCGCGAAGCGCGTCGTTGAGGTCGCTGAGACGGTCCGCATCGGTGCCGGCCATGTAGCCGTGGCGATCGAGCGCATGCGCAGCGAGCTCGGGCTCGAGCCCCCACGACCTCACGTCACTCATTGCGGCCTCGACGTCGCTGTCATCCTCGGGCCAACTCGCCGGGGAAACGAATCTGACGCGATCGCCGATTCTGAGCATTGGGCCCCGGAGTGGTGGATTGGCTCGGCTCATGCCGACACCCTTGCGTCGGCCCGGCCCTGGGACAACCCGTTCTGCCCGTGCCACGATTGGCACAGGTCGTCGGGGGAGGTCGGTGCTGTGGCAACGAATGGGGGAGCCGGCTACTCCGGGACGCCGCTCCCGAAGAAGCTCGGGATCAAGGCGGGCCATGTTGTCGCGGTGCTCGATGGCCCCGACCATGTCGACGATCTTCTCGTGCCACTGCCCGACGACGTCGCGATCCGTCGCAACGGCCGGGGCAAGCCCGACGTGTCACTCGTGTTCTGTCGCACCGAGGCAGCGCTCGTCCGTCGGGTGGAGCAGATGTGGCGCCTGGCCTTTCCCGATCGCTCGGTGTGGGTGTGCTGGCCGAAGAAGTCGAGCTCGCTCTTCATCGACCTCACCGAGGACGGTGTGCGGGCCAACGTCCTCGGACGTGGCCTCGTCGACGTCAAGGTGTGCGCCGTCGACGACGACTGGTCTGGGCTGAAGCTGATGGTGCGAAAGGAGCTGCGGGGCTAGGTGAGGGAGGTGGCCACGGCGGCGACGAGGCGGTTGTGGAGCGCGAGGTTCTCGGCCCGGTCGGTGGTGGCGATCACGATGCGGACACCGTTCGGCGAGAGGTCGGCAGGCCAGGCTTCGACCTCGATGCCGTGTGCCGCCGCGAGCGCGGCCAGGTCGGTGCCGTGCGGCGTGCCGAACAACAGCTCG
>CALLIQ010000331.1 GCA_938008925.1 uncultured Acidimicrobiales bacterium | reverse complement strand
TCGAACAATCCGTTCGAGAAGGCGCCGGAGACCGCCGAGGAGGTCGAGCAGATCCGCCGATCGGTGGCGATGTTGCCGCCCGGATCGTGGGCGATGCGACGCGAGCCAGCCCTCACGGTGCTGGCTGCCCTCCTGAAGCGGATTCGCGCCGAGCGCTGACTCAGCTCGCTTGAACGAGCGGGCTCGACTCAGCCCGCTTCGGGCGGCTCGAGTCGGTAGATCTGGCCAGCGGAGGAGAGCACGTAGAGCTCGCCGTCATGGCCCTCGCCGAACGAGACGAGCTCGTTCTCGCCGAGGCGCTGCTCCTGCTCCTCGGAGACCGAGATGAGCAGTTCGCGTGCGACCGCACCCTCGTCGCTCGTCTGGAGGCCCCAGATCGTGCCCGAGCAGTAGTCGCCGAACACGTAGACGCCATCGAGGATCGGGTGAAGGATGCCTCGATACACGTATCCGCCGGTGACCGAGCAGTCCTCGTCGGTCGTTGGGTAGGCGAAGATCGGCAGCGTGTGCTCGTCGGGCTCGGTGCCGATCACTTCGAAGCCTTCGACGCCGTTCCAACCCAGGTTGGTGCCGACTCCGTTGCCGGTGGCGGCGGGGAGGAAGTTGATCTCCTCGAAGCTGTCCTGACCGACGTCACCGATCCACAGGTCGCCGGTCACGAGGTCGAACGAGAACCGCCACGGGTTGCGCATGCCCCACAAGAAGACTTCCGGCGCGCCGTCACCCTCGAAGGCGAACGGATTGCCCGAGGGGATGGTGTAGGGATCGTTCCCGTCAGGGACGGTGTCGATGCGGACGATGGAACCCAGCAAGGTCGATGGATCCTGGCCGTTGCCCTCCGGGTCACCGGCGGATCCGCCGTCGCCGAGTCCGACGTACAAGAAACCGTCTTGGCCGAATGCGAGATGACCGCCGTTGTGGTTGGAGAACGGCTGGTCGACCCGTAGGAGCTCGCGCCTCGTCTCGACGTCGGCCTCGGTACGGCGATCGATGTCGTACTCGTCGACGACCGAATCGCCGTTGGTCGCGGTGTAGCTCACATACAGGAACCGGCCATCGGTGGAGAACGCGATGCCGAGGAGTCCGCCCTCGCCGTTCGTGGTGATGGACTCGGAGATGTCGAGCACGGTGCGGGTCGACGTGCGAATCCGTTCGAGGCCCGCCCCTTGGGTGAAGGTGACCTCGATGCGGTTGATCGTGCCACCGCGGTTGGCGACGTAGAGATCGCTCGAGCCGGACCGCGAGGCCAGCGCGATCGGTGAGACGCCGCCCTCTTCTGTCGCGTAGTCGGCGATCAAGACGAGATCGAGCGGGAGACGCTCCCACTGCGGGTTCTCGAGGTCGGGGACGGTCGGTGCGATCGACTCGTCATCACCGGAGCCATCGCCGGCGCCGTCCTCATCGTCTGCGCCGGCCCCATCCTCCGAGTCGTCGTCGCTCGAGTCGTCTGAGTCGTCGTCGAAGTCGTCGTCTGTCGCGGCGAGATCGACGCCCTCACCGGTCTCCTCACCCGTGTCGGTGATGAACGAGCAAGAAGACGCGCCGAGCGCGAAGCAGAGGAGAATTTTCCAAACGGTTGCCGGCTCGCCCATATCCCCACCATCATCGCCGCTGCGACGCCTGGAGGGGTGTCACGCCCGAGATAGTCTCTCTCGGTGCCTTCTCAGCCCCCACGCGTGGACGAGTCGACCTCGTCCCCACTGGCGGGCCGAGGGCGGCTGGCCGGTCGCTATGTCGCCGTTTCGGTGTTCAACACGGTGTTCAGCCAGAGCCTGTTGTTCCTCGCCAACTCCGTGTGGGGTTGGGGTGGCGGATGGTCGAACGCCTTCGCTGCGGTCATCGCCAGCATCCCGGCCTATCTGCTGAGTCGAGCGTGGGTGTGGGAGAAGAGCGGCACGCACTCGGTGCGACGAGAGGTGATCCCGTTCTGGGTCATCACGTTCATCGGGTTGGTGGTGTCGACCGCCGCCGCGGAGATCGCCGATCGGTTGTTCGGCGCTGGATTGCTCGTGAACCTCGCGAGCCTCGGCGCGTACTTCGTCGTATGGGTCGGCAAGTTCATCGTGCTCGACCGCCTCTTCGCTCCCGACAGCACCGCCACCGACAGCACCGCCACCGACAGCACCACCACCGACGGAGAGAACGCAGCGTGACCCCCGACGAGCGCGCCGCCGCCGAGGCCGCACGAGGGTTCATGCCTCCCGACGAGGGGTTGGCCCTGTGGACCGCTGCGTCGTCGGCCGATCCCGCGCTCGGCCCCGTGCTCGAGGTCGGCAGCTACTGCGGGAAGTCGGCGCTCTATCTCGGTCCCGCCATTCGAGACTCGAGCTCAACGCTCTACTGCGTCGACCACCACCGAGGCTCGGAGGAGAACCAGGTCGGCTGGGAGTGGCACGAACCCGATCTGGTCGACCCGCACACCGGTCTGATCGACACGCTGCCCCACTTCCGTGCGGCCGTGCACCACGCCGGACTCGAATCGATCGTGGTGGCCCTGGTCGGCGACTCGCCCCGCGTCGCTGCGACGTGGTCGACCCCGCTGTCGATGCTGTTCATCGATGGCGGGCACGGCGTCGAGCCGGCCCGCCTCGACTACGAGGGATGGACACCCCACGTCGCCCCCGGCGGCCTGTTGGCGATTCACGACGTTTTTCCCGATCCCGCCGATGGCGGCCGGCCGCCCTACGAGCAGATCTATCTGCCGGCGCTCGAGTCGGGTCTGTTCACCGAGGAGTCGGCCACCGGCTCGTTGCGGATCCTGCGCCGATAGGCCTGAGCGCGACGCCTCAGGAGCCGTCTCCTCGAACGAAGAGCGTCAGAGCGCAGCCAAGAAGTCGCATAGTGCGTCGTTGACGACGCCAGCGTGGCTCATGTTCGGCGCATGCGCTGCGCCGTCGACCATCACGACACCCCGAGCATCTTGCACGCCCGCCGCGACCGCCTCGGCTCGGGCGGGTGCGATGGCTTGGTCGTCGGTGCCGTGCACGACGAGAACCGGACAGGCGATCTCGCCGAGACGGTCGGACACGTCGTCGCGCCCGAGGAGCGCTTGGCCAGGTGTGTTCAGGTCGGTGTTGGCGCGCCGGGCCCGCCACTTCGGGACCCATTCGTCGATGAGGTCTGCATCGCCGAGGATCAGGCCGGCGACGCCACCGGCCACGGCTTCCCAGGTTTCGTCGTCGTCGCCGGTGAGGGCGGCGAGCATGCCGTGGTAGCCCTCGATGGTCTCGGCGTCGTCGGTGTCGGCAGCGGAATCGATCATGACGAGCGCCCGCACGCGGTCGGGGTTGGCGAGGGTCGCCCGCAGCGACAAGAAGCCACCCTGGCTCATGCCGACCAGCACGGCGTCGTCGACGCCGCATGCGTCGAGAACACCCATGGCATCGGCCGCGGAGTCCCAATAGTCGAAGGGCCCGGGCGCCGGGGTGTCACCGAACCCGCGCTCGTCCCAGCGGATGCAGCGATAGTCCGGCACGAGGGCTTCGACCTGCTGGTCGAACATCGTGTGATCCATCATGAACCCGTGGCTGAAGAGCACGACGGGGCCGTCGCCGCCGCTGTCCTCGTAGCGAATCGGAACTCCGTTGACGTCTGTGGTCGGCATGGCCGAAACCTAGACGGCGCGCCCAACGCCCGCTCGGCCGAGCGGGATCGGGCGTGGGGCGCGAGGTTCGTCTGCGGTCAGCCGGCGGCGGCGAGCGCGTCGATGGTGGCGGCGCGCTCGTCTGGGTCCGGCGTCGGGATCACGGCGGTGAAGTCGGTTGCACCAGCGGCGGCGATCTCGGCGACTCCCTCGGCGACCTGCTCGGCGCTCCCGATGAGCGAGATGTCGGCCGGGCCATCGACTCCCTCGATGTCGAGCATGGCCCGGTAGGACGGGAGCTGGCCATAGATCGTCAACATCGACGCAACGGCGGCCCGAGCCTTGTCCGGCTCGTCGGTGACCCACACCGGCAGGCTGCATACGACCGACGGGGTCGATCGATCAGCGGCTGCGGCGGCGTCGTTGATCTTCGGCACGATCTGCTGCTCGAGGGTCTTCGGACCGACGCACCACAGGATCGTGCCGTCGGTGCGCTTGCCGGCGATCTTCAGCATCTGATCGCCGAGCGCGGCAAGCATGACCGACGGTGGCTCCTCGGTGGGTCGTGCGTACTCGCCGCCGTAGCTCCACACCTCGCCGGTGTGGTCGGCCTTGCCGTCCTCCAGAAGGGGCATGAGCACGTCGAGGTAATCGAGCATGTGACGGATGGGCTTCTCCCAGGTCATGCGCCAGTTGCCTTCGACCGAGGGCTGGTGGGCGAGTCCGATGCCGAGGATGGTGCGTCCGCCGGTCGCCGCTTGCGCCGTGAGCGCCTGGGCGGCGAGCGCTTGGGGATGGCGGGGCCACGTCGGCACGACGGCCGTGCCGAGGCGGATGGAACTCGTCGACGGGCCAGCGGCCGACAATGCCATGAGCGCATCGACGAGGCCGGTCTGGGCGAGCCAGTAGCTGTCGAAGCCCTTCGCTTCAGCCGCAGCGATGTCGGCGACGATCGTGTCGAGACGAGGGCGAGCGAGGAGTCCAGAACCGTTGATACCGATGTGCATGATGGGACCCTAGGTCGGACTGTCGTCCATGTGACCACTGACCCCACCCCGCGACGTTCAACAACGGCCGACAGAGGCCGAGACTGAGTGGATGAACGCCGTGAAGACCCGGCTGCGGTCGACAGCCTCGAGCGGGTGGAGCCACTCCACCGGATTCGCTCTGAACTTGTCGCGCAACGGCGCGATGGCTGCCGACAGGGCGTGGTCGTCGCGCCCGGCCGCCCGTTCCTCGCTTCGCAAGACGCTCGTGCTCATCGTCGGTGCCACCCTCATCGGCTTGGGTGTGGCGCTGTTCGTCCACGCTCGCCTCGGACTCCCGCCCTACGACGTCTTGTTGTCGGTGATCCGCGACCGGCTCGGGATCACGCTCGGTCAGGCCGCCTGGTCGATGTCGGCGCTGATGTTCTCGATCGCCACCGTGCTCGGCCGTCGGCCTCGGCTCGGCGGCATCATCTACGTGTTCATGATCGGTACGTCGGTCGACGTCTGGCTGTCGCTCATCAACGATCCCGAACCGCTGCCCGTGCGGATCATGTTCGTCACCTTGGCCGCCGCCTGCATGATCAGCGGTGTCTCGCTCGTGATCCACTCCGGGCTCACCGGTGGTTCATTCGAGCTGCTGATGTGGGCGGGAGCCGATCGGGGCTACGACCCGATCAAGATCCGCAGCTCGCTCGAGATCGGTCTCTTCACCGCCGGTGTGATCCTCGGCGGTGACTTCGGTGTCGCCACCGTGGTCTACGCGCTCGGTGTCGGTCCGCTCATGCGCCTGATCCGCCAGGCGATGGAAGACCACCGCGCCGGCCGAGCGGCTCGGCTCGAAGGTGGGCGGCTCGATGCTGGGCCGCTCGAACCAGCCCGAGTCGATCCCGCCTGACCGAACGGCTACAACCATCGGGTGACCGACCTTCACCTTCGCTCCGCCGTCCGCGGTCTGCTCATCGACCCACTCGATCGGGTGCTGCTCGCTCGCATGGTGTTCGCCGACGGGTTCGATGGATGGATCCTGCCGGGTGGTGGCATGGAAGACGGGGAAGATCATCGCAGCGCGCTGCTGCGCGAACTGGCGGAAGAGACCGGCGCGCCGGAGATCTTCATCGGCCCGCCGCTATGGCATCGCACGACCCTGCTGTCGAACATGGGGGGCGGGCGCTGGGATGGCCAACACAACCTCACGTTCCTCGTGCCGTGTCGTGAGTTCGAACCCGCGCCGCAGATGTCGGCCGAGGAGTTGGCCGACGAGGGGCTGACCGAGTTGCGGTGGTGGACGGTCGCCGAGATCGCCGAAGCGGACGCTGGTTCACCCGATGTGATCAGGCCGAACGGGCTGGCCGAACTCGTGGAGCGGGTGCTCGAACACGGCGCACCGCCGGAGCCCTGGGATCTCGGAACCTCCAACGCTCGACGGCGTTGACCGGTTGCGATCAGCCGCGACGATCGCTGAGCGGCTTGCTCGGCGTGGTGTTCACGAGCCAGTTCGGGTCGTCCTCAGGCCCGACGGGCCGGGGAGCGATACCACCGACACGGCGTCCAGGACGTCGATTCGGTCGACCGAGCATGATCCAGCCGACGGTGCCGACGAGGGGCATCGTTGCGGCGACGAACAGCCAGCCGGCTCGCGGAATGCGAAGCACGTCGAGGGCTTCGGTTCGCCAGATGTCGAGCAGGGTCACGCCCCAGATGAGGAACACGATGGGGAGGAAGAACAACTCGATCACTGCGGTCACCAATCTCCAAAGGCCGACGACGTTGGCGGCGTACTCAGCCTGGCACGTACGACGTGGCCATTCCGGGCACCCAATGAAGACATCATCGGCCGAAGGTCGTTCACCATGAGTCGCTGGTTCGGTTCGCCCTTTCGCCGAGGGTTCGCGAACATGTCGGCGTGATCGAACATCTCCGCGCCGCACGTGCCGAACTCACCGCCGAAGGCTCACAGTTCGCATTGACCAAGGCCGAGGTGCTCGGCCACGAAATCGACGTCTTCGCCCAGGCGCCGCCGTCGATGCGGTTCGTGTGGGAACTGGCCACCGGCTACGGCGATGCGACCTACGTCGTCTTCGAAGACGAGAGCTACACCTACGCCGAGATCGACGCTCGCGTTCGCTCGCTCGCCCATCACCTGCGCGATGCCCACGGCGTCGGATCCGGTGACCGGGTGGCGATCGCCATGCGCAACTATCCCGAGTGGATCGTCTCGTACTGGGCGGTTCTCGCCACCGGTGCAGCCGTCGTCGGTATGAACGCGTGGTGGACCAGTCAGGAGATGGCCTACGGCCTGTCCGACTCCCGGCCGAAGGTGTTGATCGCCGACGACGAGCGGCTCGAGCGCGTCATCCCCGAGCTCGATGGGCTGCGGGCCGATGGCTCCTTGCACGTCATCTCGGTCCGGTCCGATCGCGAACTGCCAGACGACGCCTCACGGTGGGACGACATCGTCGACCCGGCGGCCGCTCCCGACGGACTGCCAGAGGCGACCATCGACCCCGAGGACGATGCCTGCATCTTCTACACCTCGGGCACCACCGGATTCCCGAAGGGCGCGCAGCTCACCAATCGAGGCTGTGTCTCGAACCTCATGAACCTCGCCTTCATGACCACCGCGATGAAGATGGCCGAAGCCAAGGCCGACCCAGAGGCCGCTGCGGCGGCCGAGGCGGCCGTCGCCGAGAAAGCCCCGCCGCAGACTGCCTTCATGGCGCCGACACCGTTGTTCCACGTCACGGCAAACAACTGTCTGCTCCACCCGGCCACCCTGACGGGATCGAAGATCGTCTTCACGTACAAGTGGGACGCCGCCCGAGCCATCGAACTGATCGAGCGCGAGCGGGTGACCAACTTCAGCGGCGTGCCGACGATGTCGCGCGAGATGCTCCTGCACCCGGATTGGGAGACCCGCGACACGTCGTCCCTCCAAGGCATGGGAGGTGGCGGTGCACCGCTCCAGCCCGATCTGGTCGAGAAGATCGACGAGAACCTGCCGACCGGCGCACCGAGCACCGGCTACGGGCTGACCGAGACCTGCGGCATCGTCACCGCGAATGGCTCCGCGTTCTACATGGCGAAGCCGTCATCGTGTGGTCCGATCGTCCCGACCCTGCAGGCCAAGCTGATCGACGAGCTCGGCAACGACCTCCCCGACGACGATCCGAACGTCACCGGCGAGCTGTGCGTGAAGGGCGCCGTCGTGATCAAGGGTTACCTCAACAAGCCCGAGGCCACCGCCGAGGCACTGCCCGAGCGCTGGTTCCGCACCGGTGACATCGCCCGTATCGACGAGGACGGCTTCGTCTTCATCGTGGACCGGGCGAAGGACATGGTTCTCCGCGGCGGCGAGAACATTTACTGCTCCGAAGTCGAAGCGGCGATCTACAAGCACCCGGCCGTCGCCGAGGCTGCGGTGTTCTCCGTGCCCGACGATCGGCTCGGCGAAGACGTCGGAGCGGCGATCGTGCTCGTCGACGGTGAGTCGCTCGACGACGCCGGCTTGCGTGCTCACCTCGAGCCGCTACTGGCCAAGTTCAAGATCCCGAACCACGTGTGGTTCCTCGACGAGCCGCTCCCGCAGAACGCCAACGGCAAGTTCGTGAAGCGGACGCTCCAGGAGCAGCTGCTCTCGTCGGATTGAGAACGATCGAACGTGCGTGCACGTCGTCGCAGCGGTGCGACGAGGTGCACGCAGGTTGATCAGACGTAATCGGTGAAGAGGCCCGAGGTCGGGTTGGTGCCCATCAGGGCATCGGCAGCGAGGACGACGGCGGCTGCGGTGTAGGTGCTGCGTTCGTTGTCGGGGAAGTGGACGAGCTCGGGAAAGACCAGGCCGGTGAAGTAGCGGCCGTCGCGATCGCGCAGGGTCTGAGCCCAGGTGAACAGCGTGCGAGCCGTGGTGATCTCACCGGCAGCGAGATGGGCGATCACGCACTCGCAGGTCTCGGCCGCGGTGACCCACGGTCGATCCGAGACGCAGCGGATGCCCTTCGCTGGCATGGCGAACGCTTCCCAGCCTTTGGCCAGGTGCTTGCGGGCATCGTCGCCGGTGATGGCGCCGGCGAGGACGGGGTAGTACCAGTCCATGGCCCAGCGGTCCTTCGGTTCGAACGCGCCGGGCTCATTGGCGATCACGTCGACGAGCCGATCGCGGCCCTCGGTCCAGTGCCAGCGCTCATGGCCGAGCTCGGCGGCCAGCTTCGACGCGCAGGCGAGGCTGTGGCTGATCGATGACGACCCGGTGAGCAAGGCGTAGCTCCACGGCGTGCCGTCGGGCTTGCGGGCCCAGATGATCTCGCCCCGCTTGGTCTGCAGATCGAGGACGAACTCGATCGCTTTGTCGACCACGGGCCAGTAGGTCTCGGCGAAACCGCGATCGCCGGTCACGAGGTAGTGGTGCCAGACACCGGTGGCGATGTAGGCGACGCAGTTCGCATCGAGCTTCGAGTCTTCGATGCCGTCGGCGAGGTAGTAGTTGTGCCAGCTGCCATCGGCCCGTTGGAGGTCGTAGAGCCATTGGTAGCCACGCTCGGCTTCGTCGACCAGGCCAGCCGTAGCGAGCGCCATCGCGGCCTCGACGTGGTTCCACGGGTCGGCGTGGCCGCCGGGGAACCACTGGATCATTCCCGACGGAAGCTGCCACTCGGCGATGGTCTCAGCGGTGAGCCGGACGTCGTCTGCGGTGAGCACACCCTCGACCGACGGCACCACCATCTCGCCGATGGGAGTGGCCTCGCTTGGGTGATCGGTGTTCACGCTGCGACCGCTTCGTTTGGCTGCGGAATCGTCGCGCTGAGCGGCCGATCGGCGTAGACGACGAGGCTCTTGCCCAACACGGGGTTGAGGACGCGTTCGGCGGTGCGGGTGAGCGTCGGCGCTTCGACGATGTCCCACGTGAGGAGCTTGAGGTAGCTCTTCACGAGCGGGTTGTCCTCGTTCTCGAGGCCGACGGCGCACTTCAGCCACCAGTAGGGGCTGTGCAGCGCGTGGGCCCGATGGCGATCGCCCGGCTCGAAGCCGATCGATGCGAGCTTCATCCGCAGTTCGGGCTCGCCGTAGATGCGAACGTGGCCGCCGACGCTCTTCGGTGCGTGGTAGGCGTCGTTGAGCCACCAGCAGAGCTGCTCGGGGAGGGCGGCGGGCACGGTGGCGGCCATCCGGCCGCCGGGGGTGAGGACCCGGAACAGTTCGGCCATCACGCCGAGATCGTCGGGGACGTGCTCGAGGATCTCGGAGGCGATGATGCGATCGAAGGTGCCATCGGGGAACGGGAGGGTGAGCCCGTTTGCCTGCACCGTGACGGTGGTGATGCCCTCGGGGAGTTCGCCGTCGACGTACATCGCGGCGAACGTGTCCTTGGTCGACTTCATCTCGTCGAACGCGAGGTCGGCGGCGACGACGGATGCGCCGTGTCGGGCGGTCTCGAACGCGTGACGTCCGAAGCCGGCGCCGAGGTCGAGCACTCGCATGCCGGATTCGAGTTCGAGACGGTCGTAGTCGACGGTGAGCATCAGGCGGTCCTCGCTTCGAATGCAGCCTTGTCTTCGCGCATGGCGATGACTTCTCGGTATTGCTCGACGGTGTTGATCGCCGTCTGGCGCCAGGTGTAGAGCTCACTCACGCGGGTTCGTCCGGCGGGTCCGATCTTGGCCCGGAGTTCGGGGTCGGACAGGCCGCGCTCGAGCGC
>CALLIQ010000330.1 GCA_938008925.1 uncultured Acidimicrobiales bacterium | reverse complement strand
GCGTAGCCGATCAGGCTCTTCGCATGCATCTGGTACAGATCGATCGTTGCTTGCGAAACAGCCACTACCTCTACAACGCAGCCGCATCATCCGCCGGGTGTCAAAGAACGGCAGAAACTCTGATCAGCCAGGCGAGCCGCTGGCCAGGTGCCACGACGGGTCGTAGTCGAAACGATCCCACAGGCCGACGGTGGTGACCCCGTCCTCGAGCAGCTCGAGATGGTGGCCCGACACGAGTCCGGGGTGCTCGACGCCGCACGCATGAGCGAGGCGCCGCAGGTCGTGCCGAAGCGCGGCGACGTAGTTGGCGGTGCGATCCGCCTTGTCGGTCGGATCCAACGCTCGGATCAACCGCTTCTGCTGGGTTGCGACGCCGGTCGGGCAATGACCCGTGTGGCACTTCTGCGCCTGGATGCAACCGACGGCGAGCATCGCCTCCCGGCCGACGTTGATCAGATCGGTACCGAGGCCCATCGCCACCAGCGCCTCGCCGGGGAAGCCGAGGCGTCCGGCCCCGATCCACGTGATGCGATCCTGTATCCCGGCCCTCGCGAACGTCGAGAAGACGTCGGCGAAGCCGGATCGGAACGGCAGCGACACATGATCGCTGAACACCAAAGGTGCGGCGCCCGTGCCGCCTTCGCCGCCATCGATCGAGATGAAGTCGGGGCCTCGGCCCGACTCGACCATCGCGTCGGCGAGCTCCCGCCAGAAGTCCATCTGGCCGACCGCCGCCTTGATTCCGATCGGGAGCCCGGATACCTCGGCGAGACGCTCGACGAACTCGATCATCTCGGCGATGTTCGAGAACTCAGCGTGGTAGGCGGGGCTGGCGACTGTGATCCCGACGGGGACGCCTCGAGCTTCGGCGATCTCCTCGGTCACCTTCGAACCGGGCAACACACCGCCGAGACCGGGCTTGGCCCCTTGACTCAGCTTGATCTCGATGGCTCGAACCGGCGCCGACTCGATCGAGGCCATCATGGCGTCGATCGAGAATCGGCCGTCGGACCCTCGGGCACCGAAGTAGCCCGTGCCCAGCTGATAGATCAGCTCACCGCCATGGCGGTGGTGAGCGCTGACGCCGCCTTCGCCGGTGTTGTGCAGGCACCCGGCCAACTTGGATCCGCGGTTGAGCGCCTCGATCGCAGGGCCGCTCAACGACCCGAAACTCATCGCCGAGATGTTGACGATCGATGCGGGGCGGAACGCTCCGGGGCGATCGCGCCACTCACCCATCACCTTCAGGCTGGCGACGGTGTGTGCCTCGGCATCCGAGCTCCCGTTCTCATCGGGACGGTGTTCATCAGGACGGTGTTCATCAGGACGGTGCTCATCGGGCCGGTAGGGAAACCCGGCTTGGCGGATGAGGACGTGCTGGGGCGAGTCGAGTTTCGAGTCGGTCCCGAACCCGAAATACGGGTTCTGCTGCTTTGCCGATGCGTAGACCCACCGGCGTTGGTCGCGGTTGAAGGGTCGTTCCTCGTCGTTGTCGGTGACGATGTACTGGCGAAGCTCCGGTCCGACCTTCTCGAGCAGGTACCGCAGGTGCCCGATGATCGGGTAGTTCCGAAGGATGGCGTGTTTGGTCTGAACCAAGTCGTAGATCGCAACGATGACGAGCAGCGCGACGATCACGCCGAGCACGATCAGCCAGATCACGGCGCAGCGCTACTCGTCGGAGATCGTGATGGCGTACTCCGGACAGTTGTCGACCGCCAGCTGCGCCTTCTCCGCCAACTCGGGCGGGATCGTTCCGTCGCCTGCCGCCGACGCATAGCCGTAATCGTCGACCTCGATGAGTTCGGGGACGATCGCATAGCAACGGTTGTGGCCTTCGCACTTCTCAGTGTCGATCACGAGTTTCATGGCTCGGATCATGCCACAACGAGCGTCGCCGCAGTCAGTGTCAACCCGCGATCGACCGATCGCAGAGAGGAGGCAGAGAGGAGCCAGAGAGGAGCCAGGCCGATCAGGCGTCGAGGTATCGACTGACCGCGATGCCAGATCCGATGAACCCGATCAGGGTTCCCGCGATCAGCAGCCAGGTCGCGATCTGCCACACCTCACCGGGGGCGAGGGCGAAGCTGTCCAACAGCTGGAAGTCGGTCTCGGCGATGAGGCCGCGCAAGGCGCGGTTGAGGGCGAACATCGACACGACGCTGAAGGCGGCGCCGGCGAGCCCTTGGACGAGGCCTTCGAGCATGAACGGGATTCGGATGAAGGTGTTCGACGCTCCGACGAGGCGCATCACCTCGACTTCACGGCGACGAGCGAACAGCGCCGTGCGGATGGTGTTGTACATCAGCATCGAGCTGGCCAGCGCACTGGCGATGGCTGCGCCGATCATGACTCGGGACGCGACGGTGGTGAAGTCGTTGAGCTGCTTGATGTACTCGCTGGCGAAGTCGACCTTCAGCACGCCGGGAAGTCCCTCGAACTCCGATCCGAGCGCCTGTACCAACGCCAGGTCGGGGACGACGGGCACCACGCGGAACGACGTCGGCAGCTCATCTGGACCGACCGCGTCGATGACTTCGGGGCTGTCCGCCCAGAAGTCGACGAATTCGGTGTAGGTCTCTTCGCGGTTGACGAAGCGATAGCCGGAGACGCTGCTCGATTCGTCGAGCGAACGCTGCACGAGGTCGACCTGTTCTTGGGCCGCATCCGGCTCGACCCAGACGATGAACTCGATGTCGTCCTTGAACCGGGTGTTGAGTCCGTCGACGCCGCGCTGCAACAGCAGTGCTGCGCCGAGCAGCGAGAGCGAGAGCGCGACGGTGAGCACCGTCGCGATGGTCAGCGACGGGTTGCGAATGAGGTTGTTGCCGGTCTCCTTCGCGATGTAGTCGACGCGCAATGCCATGGTCTCGTGCCTTCCCGGCTACTCGTAGACGCCCTGGGCCTGATCGCGCACGATCAGTCCGTCGGACAACTCGATGACACGACGACGCATGGTGTCGACGATGCCGCGGTCGTGGGTGGCCATGACCACGGTGGTGCCGGTCTTGTTGATGCGATCGAGGAGGCGCATGATCCCGATCGCCGTTTGCGGGTCCAGGTTGCCGGTCGGCTCGTCGGCGAGGAGGATCAGCGGTCGGTTGACGAACGCCCGAGCGATCGACACGCGCTGCTGCTCGCCACCGGAGAGCTGGTGGGGATACTTCTCGGCCTTGTCGCCCAGCCCGACGAGCTCGCAGATCGCCGGCACCTGGGTTTTGATCACATGGCGCGGCCGCCCGATCACCTCGAGGGCGAAGCTGACGTTCTCGGCGACAGTCTTGTTCGGGAGCAGCTTGAAGTCCTGGAACACGCTCCCGATGTTGCGGCGCAACATTGGGACCTTCCACGACGAGAGCTGCCCGATGTCTTTGCCCGCGACGAAGATCCGGCCGTCGTCCGGCGACTCCTGCTTGTTGATGAGCCGTAGGAATGTCGACTTGCCCGAGCCGGAGGGACCGACGAGAAACACGAACTCGCCCTTGGCGATGTCGGCGTCGGCCTCTTTCAGCGCAACGCTGTGGCCGGGGTATTCCTTCGTGACGTTCTCGAGTTTGATCATGGGGTTCTCACAGGAGTCGCGACCTCACGTGCGTCCGCTCGCCCCCACTGGGCATCAGAGTAGCGAGCGCGGTCCGGACTTTCGGGTACCGCCACAAGTTTGGACGACGGTTCAAGCGCTGGACCGTCGCCACCGCAACCAGGCCTCCATGAAGGGCCCGACGTCGCCGCCGAGCACGCCTTCGGGGTTGCCGGACGTGAGTCCTGATCGTTCGTCCTTGACCTGCTGATACGGCTGCAGGACATAGGAGCGGATCTGGCTGCCCCACTCGGTGCTCTTGGATTCACCGGCTTCGGCCGCGAGCTCGTCTTCGCGCTTCTGGCGTTCGAGCTCGACGAGCTGGATCGACAGCATCTGCATCGCCCGATCCTTGTTCTGATGCTGCGAGCGTTCGTTCTGACACGACGTGACGATGCCGGTCGGCAAGTGCGTGATGCGCACCGCTGAGTCGGTGGTGTTGACGTGCTGACCACCGGCACCCGACGAACGGAAGACGTCGACGCGCAAGTCCTTCTCGTCGATGTCGACCTGGTTGGCCGCGTCGGGAATGTCGGGCCAGACGCTGAAGCTGGCGAAAGCTGTGTGGCGGCGGGCCTGCGAATCGAACGGCGAGATCCGCACGAGGCGATGGACGCCCCGCTCGGCCTGCAACAACCCATAGGCGTGGCGACCCTGGATGGTGAAGCCGACGGCGGTGACGCCCGCCTCCTGCCCCTCTTGCCACTCGGTGACTTCGATCTTGAAGCCGCGCTTGTCGGCCCAGCGCTTGTACATCTCGTACAGCATCTGGGCCCAGTCCTGGGAGTCGGTCCCACCCGCGCCGGAGTGGATCTCGCAGACCGCATCGCCCTCGTCGTACTCGCCGGTGTAGAGCGCGCGGAGCTCGAGCTGCTCGAACTCTGCGGTGAGATCGACGATCAGCTGCTCGGACTCAGCGATCGAATCGTCGTCGCCCTCCTCGCGGCCCATCTCGAAGAGGAGCTCGGCGTCTTCGATCGAGGTTGCGAGGCGGTCGTAGAGATCGATGTCGTCCTTGACCGAGGTGAACTCCGTCTGGATGGCGCGGGCTCGCTCGGCGTCGTCCCACAGGTCGGGCCGACCCATCTCGGTTTCGAGTTGAGGGAGCCGGGCGCGGATCTCGTCGATGCGGAGGTAGTCCTCGGCTTCGGCGAGCTCCGTTCGCAAGGTCGCGAGCGAATCGGTGAGGTCGGCCATCGTCGCCTATCCGTGACAGTGCTTGAACTTGCGTCCCGAACCGCAGGGGCACGGGGCGTTGCGCGGGGTCTTGTCCCAGTCGTCCTTGACGACCGTCTGGCT
>CALLIQ010000329.1 GCA_938008925.1 uncultured Acidimicrobiales bacterium | reverse complement strand
GATCCAGGCCGTCGAGCACCGCATCTTGGGAGAATCCAGGGAGGACCTCGGCGGCCGCCGGCGCCCCTGGGACCGCTGCAACGATGCCGAACACGCCGGCGAACGCGACGATGACCGCAATCAGACGATTGGGCCCCGGCCGCGACGAAGGACGGGCCACACTTCTCCGTTGAACACGCACAGCGTCAAGACTCTCACTTTGCGTGTTTTCAGCGAGAGTCGAGCTGCCCAGTGCCGATCGGTCAGATGTAGCCGGGTGAGGTCGGCCGGCCGAACAGCGCAGCGCCGGCTTCCTGGTACGTCATCTCGCCCATGAAGGCGTGCTGCGTCGGCAGGTGGACATCACGGAAGCAGCGCGACATGTGATTGGCCCGCTCCGCCGATGACATGCCCGAGACGAAGTAGGCCGTCTCGACGACGGCCGCACACTCGCGGGTCACGTGCGTGCACGACAGCCGCATCATGTTCTTCGTCTCGATGTCGAGCTCTTCGCCGGCGACGAGCTTGTCCCATGCGGTCTGGATCGAGTCGTAGAAGAAAAGACGGGCGGCACGCCAGCGGGCCTCGGCCTTCGCCATCTCGATTCGCACGTAGTCGCGGTCGCCGACGCTCGGGGCGCCGGTGGCCGACTGATGATCGGTCTCGGTAACGATGTCCATCGCAGCGCGTGCGATGCCCACCGACGTGACGGCGAGGACCTGGGCTGCGATGGCGATGGTCGGGTATTGGAAGAAGGGGCCTTCAGGGGTGCACGCGCCACCGCGGACGAACGTCCACTCGGGATCGACGGTGACGTTGTCGACGACGACGTCGAAGCTGCCAGTCCCCGCCATGCCGTGCATGTCCCACGACGACTGGTCGATCTCGACCTGGCTCGGATCGAGCACGGCCATGCGAGGCAGCGCTCCTTCCTCATCCGGCATGATCCCGACGCCGATGCGGTCGGCCGACATGCAGCCGCTGGCCCAGCGCCACCGTCCGTTGACCACGTACTTTCCGTCGACGACCTCTGCCTTTTGCAGCGGGAACATCGCTCCGGCGAAGACGGCGTCGGGGTCTTTCCACGTCTCGTGCACCGACTCGAGCGGGAGCCCGCCGAGGTAGGACTCACAGACGCCGAAGCTGGCCACCCAACCGGCCGAGCCGTCGGCCTCGGCGATCGCTTCGATTGCGGTGAGGAACTCGATCGGGGTTCGCTCGTCGCCGCCGAACTCCTTGGGGACGAACGCTCGGTAGATGCCGATGTCTCGGAAGTCCTTGACGATGTCGTCGCTGACGAAGTGCTGGGCCTCGAACTCTTCGCGGCGGCCGCGGATCCGTTCGAGCACGTCATCGAAGCGCTCGGCTCCGCCCCACAGCGACTTGTCGAGTTGTGGTCCACTCATCGTGCTCGTCCCCCGTCGATCTCGCATCGTGCGTGCGTGCGTCGTCCTGCTTGCGTCACCGTGCTCGTCGTGGTGATCGGACCGAACGCCGGCCGAACCATCGATTGAACACGACGATCATCTTCCGCGCCGCACCGACGTCGTGCAATCGCATCGTTCCGTTGAACGGAACGCTCGCTGGGCACGAGCGCTCGATCGATGCTGAGATCGCACGAGATGACTGAGTCGACACCACCGAGCGTGCTGGCCAAGGCGGCGCTGATCCTCGACGTGCTCGGTGACGCCGGGGTCGCAGGCGTGTCCGAACTGGCTCGACGCACGGGCCTGGCGAAGACCACCGTGAACCGCACCGCCAACGAACTCGTGGCGGTCGGCCTGGTCGAGCGAGCTGGCGATGGATACCGCCTCGGCGTGAAGTTGTTCGAGCTCGGCAGTCGGGTGCCGGGTCGGCGCCAATTCCGCGAAGCGGCCTTGCCGTTCCTCGAAGACTTGTCTCATGCGACGAACCAGACGACGCATCTGGCGGTCGTCGACGAGACCGACGTGGTCTACGTCGAGCGACTGGTCGGGCATCGGTCGAACGAGGTGCCGTCTTCCGTCGCCGATCGCCTGCCCCTTCACTGCACGGCGACCGGCAAGTGCATCCTGGCGTTCGGTGCCGATGAGCATCTGATCGGGCTCTCGGCCGAGCCGCTCGAAGCGAGGACGCCTGCGTCGATCACCGACTACGGCGCCCTGGTCGACCACCTCGACACGGTGCGAGCCGATGGTGTCGCACGCGAGGTCGGCGAGGTCGTCGAGGGTCTCCGCTCGACCGCTGCTCCCGTGCTTGGCCAGGGCGGCACGCTCGTCGGCGCCCTGTCGGTCACCGGGCCCATCGACGGATTCGACGACGGACGGATCGAACCACTCGTCCGCCTCGCCGCCGCCGGCCTCAGCCGGCGCCTCGGCTTCGACTGACCTCCGTCGCCTCTGGGGTCAGGGTTTAGCGGTGGGTGTTGAGGAACTCGATGCTGAGGGGGTTGTAGGCCTCGGCGTGTTCGTGCTGGGGCCAGTGGCCGCACTCGTTGAAGATCGTGAGGGTCGACCCGTCGATCAGTTCGTGCATGGCATTCGCTTCGGGCACGTCGCCGAAGGGGTTGTTGTTGCCCCACACGACCCACGTCGGAGCCCCGATGCTGGACAGCATCTCGGGCGTCATCAGGTTGCGCTGACGGATCTCCATGTTCTGCAGGCACAGCAGGTTGTGGAGGTTCTGCTGGAACGCGGGCTCGTGATAGATCCGGTAGCGGATGTCGACCAGCTCTTCGGACACGTCCTTCTCAGCATCGAACATGAGCAGGTGGAGGCGATCTCGGGTGAGCGAGATGTCGTCCTCCATCGCGGCCTTGGTCGTCGAGTTCTTGATGCGCTCCATCACCTCCGGGTTCGCCTTCGTTCCGCCGGCGGCGACGAGCTGCAAGGTGTGCACCCGGTCCGGGTGGTTGACCGTCAGCCATGCAGCGGTCCAGCCCCCCAGCGACTCGCCGACCAGGTTCGCCTTCTCGATCCCCATCGCGTCGAGGTAGGCGAGCAGGTGCTCGCCGTAATTCGGGATCTCGTAGTGGTGGTCGGGCTTGCCCGTGTAGCCGTGGCCCAACGCGTCGATCGCATGGCAGCGATAGCCGGCCTCGACGTGGGGCACGAAGTTGCGGGAGAACGCTTCGAGGTGGCCACTCGTGCCGTGAAGGAACACGACGTCGGGTCCCTCACCGGCGATCAGCGATCGGGTCGGCACGCCGCCCGCATCGACGGTTCGAAGCTCGAAGTCGATGCCGGTCAGATCGGTCCAGATGGTCATTCGGGAATCTCCGTGTTGGTTGCTCGGTCGGGATGAGGGCGGAAGCTGGCGACGGCCATGCCGGTGAGCCACTCGGGCATTGCGCTGTATGCGAGGACCTCGCCCGTTGCCGTCTTCGTTGCGGCACTCATCGCCAGCCAGGCCCGGACCTCGTTGCCGCCATTGCCGGCCTGAGCGACGAGATCGTCGTCGGTCATGCGATCGACGACGGCGCCGTGACGGCCGGCGGTGAGGTCGTCGAGGAGGGCGGCGTCGAAGTCGGTGTTGATGTCGGGCGGAGAGTTCACGATGATCTCTCGCCTGCGTTGTTCGTACTGCGACCAGTTGCCTCGGCCGTTCTTCCACGACTCGACGAAGAAATCGTCGTCGTCGGAATCCGGCGCTCGCCAGTCGGGGAACGGGAGGGCATGGCTGAGTCCACCGGTCGCGATCACGGCGATCCGACGGTCCCCCGCCAACGCACGGAGCGAATCGCCGAGCGCCGAGCCGAAGTCGATGGTTCGGGCCAGCGTCGGCAGGGGCGGGGCGAACGCGTTGATCACGACCGGGACGACCGGCACGCCATCGGGCACGAGGTACTGGATGGCGTGGCTGATGCCGTGGTCGACGTGCAGTTCGGTCGAGAAGGCCACGTCGAAGTGGCGCGACACGAGTCCGTTGGCCACCGCGATCGCGGCGGTCGGGTCGACCGGCTGGGGCCCTGACGGAGTGCCGTGTTCGCCGGCCGCGATCACCTCACCGACGCCGATCGTGAACGCCGGCATCAGATCCAGCCAGAAGCCTCGGAAGTGGTTCGATCCAACGATCGCAACGAGGTCGATCTCGGCGCTGACCAGCTCGTCCCTGGCCCGACCGAGCCCGTCGCGAAACGCGTGCGCTCGATCCAGATGATCGACCTCGGCCCAACGCGTGTTCATCAACGTCGTGTGAGACGCCCCGACGCCGATGACGACGTCGCTCGCGCTCGCATTCGCATTCGGTGTGGTCATGATCGAGCCTCCACGGGTTCGGCGAACCAGCGACAGACCGTGTCGATCAGCTGGCGTGTCAACCGAACCTGGTCGTCGGGGTTCACCGCGTTCATGCCGTAGGCGAAGTCGACGTCGACGCCGGGCGCCGACACCTTTGGCAAGCCGACCCGCGCCGTCGGAACGCCGGCCGAGCGCAAGATGTTGGCGTCGGTCGCGCCGGACAGCCCTCGAATCGGTTCGTGGGCCACGCCGCTCTCGGCCTCCCACGCCTCGATCGCACCGGCGATGATCGGGTGCGTTGGATCGGTCTCGGTGCCGGGGATCGAGACGGTTCGCTCGACGTCGACCGTCGCCCCGACCCCAGCGGCCAGCTCGCCAACCTTGGCGGTGAAGGTCTCCTCGGCCTGCTCCGGCGTCGTGGCCGGAGCGATTCGGAGATCGACGGTGAAGGAACATGAGGCGGGCGTGAACGCGGTGGCCCGGGCCACGCCACCGTCGACGCTGGCGACCACCCCCTGCGGCGTGTTGAAGCCGTCGTCGGTCTCCGCCGCCCAGACGGGGAACCAGTCCTCGAGCCCGTTGATGATCGCCGCTGCGTCGCCGATCGCACTTCGGTAGGCCATGAGATGGCGGCTGCCGACATAGGTGTGCGTGCCGTGCACCGTGACGGTGAACCACACGAGTCCGACCTCGGTGTGCGACACCGCCCAACCCGACTTGGCGATCACGGCGGCGTCGGGTTTGAGCTGCTCGACGAGCGCCAGACATCCGGCACCGTGGCCGTCGAGCAGGTCGGGGGCTCGGCGATTGGCGGGCATGCCGAGACACCCGAAGCCGGCGAGCAGTCGCCCGTCCAACGCATCGGTCGCCCCCGCATCGACGAGGGCCTCGACCGCCATGAGCACGCAAGCGGCATGCCCCTTCGGATTGTGAGCGCCGAGACCGACGACCCATCCATGTTCTTCGAACGGCTCCGCCGCCATGTCGGGACGGAGTTCGGCTGCCGCCCATGGCGTGTCTTCCTCGGCGTCGCCGGCGGTGACGGTGTCGAGCGGTGCGTAAAGGAGGAGCGAAGGGCCATCGCGGTCGCCGATCCAGCCCCATGCGTTCGACGCTCCGACCCCGATCGGCTGCGTGGTCGCTTCGACGCCCCGCTCGCTCATGGATCGAGCGATCCACTCGGCGAGCGGCGCCTCACCGCCGGTCGGCGAGGCGACACCGACGAGGTCCTTGGTCAGCTCGACGAGGCGCCCGCGATCGACCAGTGCTTTCGCTCGGTCCCCGAGCTCGGCGAGTGCATCGGACCCCGTGTCGGTCATGAACGCGGGCGACGTGCCTGGTCGCCGGTCACCGAACCGATCCACGTACCGGTGAGTCGGGTGAGGACCCGGACCAACTGACGCTTGACGATCGCGAACGCGTTCACGTCGCGTCCGTGACGCCAGGGCGATCGCCTTGATCGAGGAAGCCCTCGACGACCGAGTGGAAGTGTTGTGGCCGCTCCTCCTGGAGATGGTGCGAGGCCTTGTCCATCACGTAGAGCTGTCCGTGCTCGACCATGCTGGCCAACATCAGCGGATAGTCGGGCGTGAGGAAGTCGTCGTACATGCCCCACGCGAACAGCACCGGACACGCGATCTCGCCGAGTTCGGCGGTGAGGTCTTGCCATTCGCCCCGCGGGCTGTCGCTGCGAGCGGCGAGTTCCATCTCATCGGGATCGATCGACTGTTCGAAGCGCAGGGCGACCGTTTCGTCAGGGATCGCATCGGCGTCGTACCACTCGAGCGCAGCCATGAGGTCACGCATCTTCGGCTCGGTCGGACCGTCCCCACCGAAGTAGGCGTCGCGGGCCTTGCGGCCTCGTCGACCGTTCTCGGGCAGCGGCGACATCGGGCCACGAAAAACCGGCATTG
This sequence comes from uncultured Acidimicrobiales bacterium, assembly GCA_938008925.1. Classification (GTDB taxonomy): domain Bacteria; phylum Actinomycetota; class Acidimicrobiia; order Acidimicrobiales; family SZUA-35; genus CALEWY01. The sequence goes on along the minus strand of CALLIQ010000329.1, from coordinate 559 downwards.
AACCGGTGACCACGAGCGAGCGGACGTTGTGTCGATACTTCGCTGCGAGATTGAGCGCGATCGTGCCGCCCCATGAGTTGCAGACGAAGTCGGCCCGCTCCACGTCGAGGGCGGCGAGCAGGTCGGAGATCGTCCGAGCGTGGAAGTCCCACATCGGACCACTGATCGTGCACTTCTCCGACTTGCCGTACTGCAGCAGATCGACGAGCAGGCACGTGCGACGTTCGGCGAACAACGGAGCGACCGCCCCGAAGTCGGTCCAAGCGGTGCAACCCGGCCCGCCACCGTGGAGGAAGACGAGCGGCACCAACTCGGTGGTTCCGAGATCGGGTCCCATCGTGATCACGTGGTAGCCGACACCGTTCGCGTCGACGATCGTGCCCTGCGGTTCCGGCCCGATCATGCCGACTCCCCTCCGTTGATACCGACCGGGGTGCCAGCCTCCGGGCTCGTTCTCGGATGGAACTCGTTGCCCTCCTCGACGAGTCGACGCCACTCGATGAGCGAGGCGTCGGGGCGGTAGAGGCGCTCGGGCGGTGCGTCTGTCTCGGCGACCATC
>CALLIQ010000328.1 GCA_938008925.1 uncultured Acidimicrobiales bacterium | reverse complement strand
CGGCCATCGCTCGTTCCAGCTCGGCGGTCGATGGGGGGTGGCCATCGGGCGATCGAAGCCACGCCCGGAGCGCGATCCGCGCCAATTCGGGCGACGCAGCCCGCAGTGCAGCGGTGTCGGTCGGGTCGATCGTCGACGCCTCGCGTTCGAGCTCGTCGACGAGCCGCCGACTGTGGTCGGCGGCGCGCACCAGCAACGGCACGACGTCGCGCTCGGCCACGTCGGCCAGCAGTGGCAACACGTCGTGGCGAATCCGGTTTCGCACGAAGCGACGATCGTCGTTGGAAGGATCGACGACGGGGTCGAGGTCGAGACTCGCACACAGCGCAACCGTCTCGCTCCGCCGAAGAGCGAGCAGCGGTTTGGTGGTTGCGGGGCGGATCGCGCTCAATCCACCCGGTCCAGCGCCGCGGAGCAGGTTGATCAGGACCGTCTCGGCCTGGTCATCGGCCGTGTGTCCGGTGAGGATCGGCCGATTGGCAGCGAAAGCCGCCAGCGCCTCCAAGCGGTGCCGCCTGGCTCGCGCCTCCAGGTCCCCACCCTCAGCGACGTGCGCGCTGAGTGCGACAAAGCCGGCACCGAACCGTGCAGCGGCACGCGCAACGACGTCGGCCTCGGCCGCCGACTCCGGACGCAGACCGTGATCGACGTGCGCCGCGGTCACGTCGAGTCCTGCGGCGACAGCCAGCGCAAGCAGCGACAGCGAGTCCGCTCCGCCGGACACGGCACAGACCACGGCGACGCCAGCAGGATCGAAGGTGGTTCGCGCCAAGAGCGCATCCACCGACCGCATCTGTTGGTCGTCGAAGCCGACGGGCATGACGGCTCGACGATCGATCAGGCGGCCACGCCGGTGGCCATGCGGTCGATCCACAGATCGGGATCGCGAATCTCGTCGATCGTCGGCAGGTTTTCGGCCTTGACCCACACCTGGTCGAACAGCTCACGGCCACCGGCCGCTTCGACGGCATGGATGAACGACTCGCCCTCTTCGTACTGGGCGAGCTTCGCTTCGAAGCCGAGCAGGCGTTGCATGAACTTCGCCGGACCCGACGCATTCGATCGACGCTGGCTCATGACCCGTGCGAAGCGGGGCTGGCTGGGGATGAGTCCTTCGCCGGCGCGGTCCATGACGATGTCGCCGTGGCCTTCGAGCAGGCTCATGAGACCGGACATCTTGTCGAGCGTCTTGCGTTGCTCGGGGCTGGCCAGCAGGGTCGACAGACCACCGTCTTTGAGGGTTGGGCCCGTGCCGTCGGCGCGGCCGGCCTTGATCTCCTTGAGCTTCTCGAGAAGCTGCATCGGATCGGGGTCGACGGCGTCGAGCAGTTCGTGGACAAGCGACAAGAAGTAGGGACGAAGCCACGGAACGCCGGTGAACTGGGCGCGGTGGGTGCACTCGTGCAGCGCGATCCAGAGCCGGAACTCGCGGGGAGGAAAGCCGTACTTCTTTTCGAGGTTCAGCACGTTCGGGCCCACGTAGTAGACCCAGTCCTGCTCCTCTGGCCGCTCGTCTTCGACGATCAACAAGTCGTATTGACCGATGACTCGACCGGACATCCAGCCGAGCAGGCCGCCGACTTCGGCGGCCGCGACCTTCGGACCGACAGCGTCGGAGACCGGCGCGAAGAACTTGCCGATCGGGCCGGGTTCGCCTGCCTCTTCGTCGAGTCGACCGATGAGTGGCCGCATGAGGCGGTCGAAGCTCGCCAGGTTCGCGTCGACCCAGCCGATGCGATCGGTGACCTTGGCTCGCGCTGGGCCGGCCAGCGACGGCAGCCCGGTCTCGGCCGCGACGAGCTCTTCCGCTTGAGCGGTGAGTTCGAGCAGATCGGGCTCGAGAGACTTGGCCAGGTAGGAACCAGCGAAATCGTCGTCGCTGGCCACCCGATCAGCGATTCGACGGGCGAGCGCCCAATCGACCGTTGCGGACACCGAGTGCTACGGCTTCCGGGGGTACTTCGGGTTCTGGACCTTCACGAAGTAGCCAATGATCAGCGAAACGACGGTGGCAAAAGAGCCGATCGCCAAGAAGAAGCCGATCCACCAATGCCAAATGACAGCCAACATGGTCGTGAGTGTACGGGATCAATCCCCCCGAACGAGAGTCAGGCCAGGGAGGCGGAACCACCTGCGGCGCTCAGGGCCGCCCGCATCACTCCGGTTCGGTCGACTCCAACGCCGCGAACACACGATCTCGCAGCCCTTCGGGCATCTCGCTCTTGCACTTGTCGGTCACGAGTCGCTTGAGCTCCTCGTGGAACTCGAAGGCCGAGAGACATGGTCCGCAGTCGTCGAGGTGACCTTGGATCAGGGCTCGGCGCTCGTCGTCGAGTTGACCGTCGAGGAAGACGTAGAGCTCCTCGACCGCTTCGCGGCAGTCGGGCTTCCCCGGTTCGGCTTGTGCACAGTCGTCGCTCACGATGAGACCAACCCCCGTTTCTCGGCGAAGTCATACAACTGCTTCTGCAGCTGTTTTCTTCCACGGTGGAGCCGACTCATCACCGTGCCGATCGGAACGTCGAGAATTTCGGCGATCTCTTTGTAGGCGAAACCCTCGACGTCGGCGAGCAGAACCGCCATCCGGTAGACCTCGGGGAGCGCCTCGACGGCCGACACCACCTCGGCTTCGGAGAACGTGTCCATCAGCTCGTCTTCGGCGCTTCGACCCAGACCTTCACGGGTGCCGAGCCGGCGATAGAGATAGAGATCTTCGAGGTCGTCGAGCTCGGACTCTTCGACTCGGCGTTGCTTCGCCCGATATCGATTGATGTGCGCGTTGGTCATGATGCGGAACAGCCACGCTCGGAGGTTCGTGCCCGCTTCGAATCGCTCGTATGACCGGTAGGCGCGCAGGTAGGTCTCCTGCACGAGATCTTCCGCATCGGCCTGGTTTCCCGTGAGCCGGCGGGCGGTCGAGAACAGCGACGCCATGAACGGCTCGGTGTCGTCGACGAAGGTTGCCTGGTCTGCCACGCCACCAACCTTAGGACTTCAGCGTCCGCGGTCCCTACACCGAAGGGGTGCCATCCCCGATGACCGGCGTCACGCTCGTTCCTAGTGTTCACCGCCTGCCTCGAGCCCGTCGAGGCGTCAGTCGTTTGGAGGGAACGATCATGAAGAACACACTCGCAACCAAGGCCGCCGTCGCGGTCATCACCGCCGGCCTCGCCGTGACCGGCTCGGCAGGCCTCGACCCGATCGCACCGGTCGCACCCGTCGCTGCTGAGTCGCCACCCATCCCCGAGATCGAGCGAGGTCCGGCAGGCGTCGACGGGGAGATCACTCGCCTCTATGTGGCCCTGCTCGACCGCCGGCCCGAGGAAGAAGGACTCGAGTACTGGGTGGAGCGACGCCGGCTCGGCATGCCACTGACCGAGATGGTGGCCTTCTTCCGGACCTCGCCCGAGTTCCAGCAGTCGTTCGGAACGTTGGTCGACGCTCCGACCGCCGAGTGGGTCGAGTTCATGTACACCGAGGTGCTCGAGCGCCCCTCGGAGCAAGCCGGCAAGGACTTCTGGGTGGACCGTGTCGAGTCCGGGGCGGCGACGAAGGAGGACCTCATCATCTTCTTCGCCGACAGCACGGAGTTCCGGATCAAGACCGGCACGGGGCTCGTCGGCCTGTTGGCCCTCGTCGATTCGTCCGAAGCGAGCTATGCGACGGTTCCCGAGTACACCTACCAGCGCTCCACACACTCGTTCGACTTCTCGTCGACCACCACGATCGAAGTGCTGCAAGGCGAGGTCGTCGCTCGGTCCTATGCGTTCACCGATGCGACCGACCCGACCCGCAACGTCGAGTGGGTCGAGGTCGGCGACGAGGTCGGCACCAACGATGCCGGCGCTCCCGCACTCACGATCGAGGGTGTACACGATGAGTGTCGAGCCCTTCTTCTCGAGCTCGACCCGATCGATCACAGTCTGATCGTCGTCGTCGATGACGACGGCCGGATGACCCGCTGCGGTGGGATCTACCGGATTCCGATCGCCGATGCCGGCAGCGGCGACTACGTCGAGATCGAGGAGTTCACGGTGCTCGGCACCGTGGGTGGCTAGCCCCGACGATCGAGAAAGTCGCGAGCGATCTCGCGCAGGCGGTCACGACCAAAGCTCGGGTCGTGGCCGCCGTGCACGACGGTGACCGGAAGCTCCAGCAGACGCTCCATCGTGGCGCAGTACTGGCCGACGTCAGAGCCCTCGAGCTCGTCGAGCAAGGGCCCGTCGTACACCGCGTCGCCCGAGAACAGCGTGCCGGTGGCCTCTTCGAACAGGCCGATCGAGCCGGGCGAGTGACCGGGCAGGTGCAGCACCTCGAAGTGGCGGTCGCCGATGTCGACGACGTCGCCCTCGTCCACCAATCGGGTGACCCGAGCCGGCTTTTGGCGGAACCCTTCGAGCGCAACGCCGACGGGGAGGGCATTCACGAAGAAGTCGTCGGTGATCTCGTAGCCGGCTCGGGCGAGGCTGTCGACGGTCCCCTGGCCCCACGCCTCGACGATGTTGAGCGAGTCGAGCAGCGGGTTGGTGATGTCGTCAACCTCGGCCGGATGGGCGATGACGTCATCGAACTCGTGGTGCGATCCGATGTGATCGCCGTGGCCATGCGTGGCGACGGCGGTGACCGGGCGTTCGAGCAGCTCCTGCACCTCGCCGACCAGGCTGGCGATCCCCATCCCCGTGTCGATCACGAGATCGCGATCTCG
>CALLIQ010000327.1 GCA_938008925.1 uncultured Acidimicrobiales bacterium | reverse complement strand
GGTGCAGTTCCTGGCATCCGACGACTCGAGCTACTGCACCGGACACGAGTTCCTCGTCGACGGCGCCATGACGAGCTGAAGGGACCAGCTGACAACCATCTGACCGACTGCTGACGCCGCTCCGTCACCTGTGGGGGTCTGACCCCAGAGGTCACGCTGTCACAGAGGTGTCGCTGTCAGGAACGGCCGACTTCGCGGAAGGGCTTGCCCTTGTCGGGGGCGGGCTCTCTCGGCAATCCGAGGATGTTCTCACCGAGGATGTTGTGCTGGATCTCGTCGGTCCCGCCGGCGATGGACTGGGCCGGCGTCGACACCAACACCTCGGCGACGGTCGCGTGAACGGGGTCGTCGGTCTCCTTCAGCATGCCGGTCGCTCCCGCGATCAACGTGTGGGCGTGGTTGCACTGGCGTGCCACCTCCGACAGCGCGAGCTTGCCGATCGAGCCTTCTGAACCCGGCGGACGACCGAGATCGCGAGCTGCCTTGGCTCGGCCCGCCGTCCACTCCGAGGCTCGCTGGAAGCTCACCACGCGCGTGATCGCCTGGCGGATCACCGGGTCGTGGATCTTGCCCGCCTCGCGAGCCCGGTCGATCAACAAGTCGATCCGGCCCTGACGCTGCGGATACCACTCGTAGGTCTTGTTGTATTCGGCGGCCTCTGCCTTCGCCTCGTCGATGACGCGGCCGGCCGTGTCTTTGGCGAAGTGCACGCTGCGGTTGCTGGCGAAGGAGCGCTCGTGGGCCAGCGTGCCTCGGGCCACCTTCCATCCCTCGCCGACGTCGGCGACGAGGTTCTCGTGCGGAATCCGGGCATCCGACAGGAACACCTCGTTGAACGAGTCGTGGAAGTTCATCTGGGCGATCGAGCGGGTCTCGACACCCTCCTGGTGCATGTCGATGACGAAGTACGACAGCCCGGCGTGTTTGACGGCGTCCCAGTCGGTCCGAGCCACGAGGATCCCCATGTCGGCGTGATGAGCGCTGGTGTTCCACACCTTCTGTCCGTTCACGACCCATTCGTCGCCGTCGCGCGTCGCCGTCGTCGACAACCCGGCGAGGTCTGATCCCGCTCCCGGTTCGGAGAACAACTGGCACCAGGTCAATTCGCCGGTGATGGTTCGCCGCAGGTACTTGCGCTTCAGTTCGTCGGACCCGTGGTCGTACATGGTCGGCGCGGCGAGGCCCATGCCACCGCCGAGCGGAACGGCGACGCCGCCAGCCTGTCGAATGGCGGTGTGGGCGACTCGATCGGTCCATGCAGGAAGCCCTCGACCGAACCACTCGGTCGACCACGAGGGAACCGCCCAGCCGGAGTCGACGAGTCGCTCACGCCACTCGAGGAGAGACAGATCGGGGTCCCACGCTTCGGTGAACCACTCCAGCACGTCCGTCTCGACCTGGTCTGTGCTGATCTCACTCATCCCGACTCGATACCACAGGCGCTCGGTCGACGAGGAAGCGACGACTCAGGTGTCCGCCGCCGCCAGCGCCTTGCGTTCCCGCTTCTTGCGGTACATCGCCTGGTCTGCCCGCTTCAGCACGTCGTCGTTGCGGTCGCCGCTGCTCGCCTTGGCGAACCCGACCGTGACGCCGACCGACACGAGCTGCTCGAATCGCTGCTCGACCGCTCGGGCCGCATCGTCGATCCGGTCGGCAAGACGCTCGAGCTCGCCGGCGTCCCAGTCCCCATCGACCACGACGAGGAACTCGTCCCCGCCGAGACGCCCGAAGGCATCTTGGGGCCGCATGAGACTCGACACCTCGGCCGCGAGGGCGACGAGGACCTCGTCGCCGATCTGATGACCGAACCGGTCGTTGATCGCCTTGAAGTCGTCGAGATCGAGGAACAGGACCGAACACTGCGATTCGTTGGCCGCCAGACGGTCCGCCAACACCTCTTCGATCCCCATCCGGTTGAGTGAGCCGGTGAGCACATCGCGACGGGCCTGGTCGGCCAACTCGAGCTGATGGGTCCGCGATCGGGTCACGTCGTCGAGGGTCAGCAGGATCCCGAAGGGCGTGCCGTTCTCCTGGAGCGGTCGAAGGTGCAACACACCGAACTCGCAGCGCCCAGTGCGATCGAGCGTGACGTCGAGGTCGGCGTCGACGCCCTCGGCGAGCGCTCGGTCGAACGCCGCTTGGAATCCCACCGGGTCGGCGAGACGAGACCGCAAGCCGTCGATTCCCGCTGCCGGATCTGCCCCCGTGAGCTCGGCCCAACGGTCGTTCCACACCGCGGCGGCGCCATGCTCGTCGAGGTGGAGCACGCCGGTCGGGAGTGCCTGCTGGAGCCGATCGAGCATCGTCTCACGGCGCTGCAGCGCCTGCTGTGCCTCCATCTCTCGCGAGATGTCGACGAGCTCGGTGAGGACGTAACCCCGCGCTGGGTCGTCCAGGTAATTCGTGTCGGTCGCCTCACACCAGACCCAATGACCGTCGGTTCGTTTGAACCGCTGCCGCATCCGGCTGGGTTCCCCCGGGTTCTCGAGCACGGCGACCCAGCTGATGATGCCCGCCTCGTGGTCATCGGGATGGATGATGTCGAGCGTCGACGTACCGATCAGCTCCTCGGCGGACCAGCCGAGCATCTGGGCCAGCTCCGGAGACACCGACTCGACGGTGCCAGCAGCCCCCATGGTCAACGTGGCCTGACGGACGGGCAAGGTGTCGATGTCACCGACCGTCACCTGGACCGATGTCGGCGTGAGAACGCCGACGAAGCAGCCATCGCTGGCCTCGAGATCGAAGATGTCGAGGCGCATCGGTTGCGTGGTGTGCAGGGCGTTCACGACCGCCGTCCCGCGCCCGGTGCGGCGAGCACCTTCGAACGCCACGACCGCCTTGCCTTGCGACTCGGTGTCGAACGCCTCGAGTGGACTCACCACGCCGAGATCCGGGGCCTGCGCGCCGAGACCGGTCAACCGATCGGGAATTGCGACGACCTCCGCCCCGAGCGGGTGGAACGCGAGCATCTGCGTCGTCGGCGACGACAGCAAGCCGAGGAGATCGCGTTCGTGATCCATGCTGCGTTTTCGACGTGTCAGCGGCGATTCTGAACACATCTGGGCAGAACGTCTCGTCCGCCGTCGACGATCTTGACCATGCTCTCGACCCCCGCCCCGACCCCGTCCTCGAGCCCGGCTCGACCCCGTCCTTGCGCGCTGCGTCGTCAGCGGTCGACAAGCGATCGGTGCGCCCGTGGCACACTCCTTTCCGTGGACATTCCCCGGATCGATGCGGAACGAGGCGTCGACGACGCGGTCACGGCGAGCATCGTCGAGGCGCTCGACGCCGCCGGCTGTTGCGTCGTCGAGCACGCGGCCCAGATCGACGACATGGATGCGATCGCCACCGAGCTGGGTGAACACATCGACCGCTCCTCGATCGGCGCCAGCGACTTCGAGGGACATCGGACCCGCCGCCTCGGGGCGCCACTCCCCCGCTCGGCGACCTTCCGCTCCCTCGCCCTTCACCCGGCCGTGATGAGCGCCGGCGATCACGTCCTCGGCCATGCAACGAGCTGGCGTTTCTCCGCCGCGGAATACATCGAGATCGGCCCCGGCGAGAGCGCCCAACGGCTCCATCGCGACCGTTGGAAGTACGACCGGGTCGAGTTCGGTTTCGAGGTCGAGCTGAACGGCATGTGGGCGGTCACCGACTTCACCGAGGCGAACGGGGCGACCCGCCTCGTTCCCGGGAGCCACCGCCTCCCCGCCGACCACAGGGTGTCGCCGGACGAGACCGTGCCGGCCGAGATGTCGGCCGGCTCGCTGCTGCTCTACACCGGCTCGCTGTATCACGGGGGCGGACCGAATCAGACCGACGAATGGCGCAAGGGGTTGTCGCTGCAGCACGCCGTCGGCTGGCTCACGCAGTCGACCAACCAGTTCCTCGAGTGCCCGCCGAGCGAGGTTGCTGCCTGGCCAGACGACCTCCTCCGCTTCGTCGGCTACGCCAAGACGGGCAACGGTCTCGGCTACTGGCGTGACAGCGAGGATCCGCTCTCGGCCGTGCACCCCGACCGGGACTTCCCGCGGGGCTGGGCCATCGTGCGTCCGGACTGACGTGGACACCGTTCTCGATGTGATCGGCACGCTCGCGTTCGCCGTGTCCGGCGCATCGTTGGCGAGGAAGCAGCGCCTCGATGTGATCGGTGCGCTGGCCTTGGCGCTCACGACCGGCCTCGCCGGCGGCATCATTCGCGACCTGCTCGTCGGCGACGTGCCGCCGATCGCGATTCGGGAGGAGGAGCGGCTCCTGATCCCCTTCGCTGCCGCCGTGCTGGTCATCGTCGCGCCCCGGCTCGTGTGGTCGGTCCGTCGGCCGATCATCATCTTCGATGCCATCGGGCTCGGCCTGTTCGCCGTCGTCGGCTCGGCCAAGGCGATCGATTCCGGCCTCGGCGTGATCGCGGCGACGTTGATCGGGACCATCTCGGCGGTCGGCGGTGGCATCATTCGAGATGTGTTCGTCGACCGCATTCCCGAGACCTTCACCCCGGCGAGCGGCCTCTACGTGATTCCGGCCGCCATCGGTGCAGCGATTGTCGGCTCGCTCGAGACGTCGTTCGAACTCTCCTCGGCAGCGAGCGCCGGCGTTGCGATCGGGGCGGCTGCCTTGGTGGTCGCAGTCCGCCTCGGCTCGATTCACTTCGGCTGGCGGACGGCGCGACTCAGTCCGCTCGAGGCACCGACAGAACGATGAACGAGCACCAATGAGTGAGCACGCGTGAGCGAGAGAGGCCCGATGGCGTGGTTCCGACGAAAGGCCGACTCAGCTAGTGGCACCACCGACACACGCGCCCGACCACACGACCAACCCATCGAGGTCGGCGCCGTCGAGTGGGGGCGGTCGCTCGACGAGGCGCTCGATCGGTCACGGCAGAGCAACAAGCCGGTCTTCGCACTGTTCCAAGAGGTCCCGGGATGCGCTGGCTGCAAGCAGTTCGGGGCCGACGTCTTGTCGGATCCGCTCGTCGTCGACGCCGTGCACGAAGCGTTCGTGCCGTTGCTGATCCACAACAACACACCGGGACCCGACGCCGAGATCCTCGCCCGGTACGGCGAGCCGGCGTGGAACTTCCAGGTCGTCCGCTTCCTCGGGCCAGACGGCAACGACGTGATCGAACGACGAGATCGCGTGTGGGAGACGGGACCGCTGGCCGGCCGCATGCTCGACGCTCTCGCCGCGAGCGGCGCCGAGGCACCGCTGTTCCTGCAGCTCCTCGAACAGGAGCGCTCCGATCGTCTCGAAACCGTCGATGTCGTGCAGGACTGCTTCTGGGTCGGCGAGACGATGATCGGCCGCCTCGACGGTGTCGCCACCACCCGAGCCGGTTTCGTCGACCGACTCGAGGTCACTCGGGTCGAGTTCGATCCGGCCCGCACGACGCTCCGCGCCGTCGTCGACGGAGCCTTGGCGAGCGGTGTGGCGACCGCCGTCTTCGTCGATGACGAGGGGGCCGCCGGGTTGAGCGGATCCCCCGTCCCCGTCCGAGCGCCGAGGGCCTTTTCTCCAGCACCGCCGAGCGATCAGAAGCGCCAGCTCGGCGGCCGCTTCGAACGATCGGACC
>CALLIQ010000326.1 GCA_938008925.1 uncultured Acidimicrobiales bacterium | reverse complement strand
TGGATTCGTCGGTGGATTCCTCGGCGGCTTCCTCGCTCTCGGATTCGTCGGGCTCGCTCTCGCCCTCGACGGGAACGGTGTCGCTCTCGACCGGATCGCTGTCGACCGCATCGTTCTCGATCGCTTCTCCCTCAGCCGGGTCATCGGCGAGTGCGAGCGAGTCGGGTCTCTCCGCGGCCGGGACCGAGTCGTCGTCTCCCCCGGAGAACACGACCAGCCCGCCGATGGCGAGCAGCGCCACCGCTCCGAGCGCGAGAGCTGCCTTCGCCGCAGCGGGCAGGCCAGCCGCACGGTCGTCGCTGGATCCTGAGTCAGCGGGCTCGGAGCCGCCGGATGGAGAGGCAGCTGGTTGCTGGGTCGGCCGCGCCTGCGAGGACTGTCCGATGCGGGTCGTCGAACTGTTGAGCTCTTGCCACTTGTTTCCGTCCATGCGCTTCACTCGGCACGGAACCCCCCGATTCAAGGGAATGCGACGACAAACACAGACACTGACGGCGAGTCAGGAGGAAGGACCCCTTGATCAGATTGTGTTCAGGTTTTCGAGAAGGGTGAGCCACCCCTCCGATCAGATGCTGGCGGCTGCGTCGAGCTTGGCTTCATAGGTGTCGTGATAGTGGTGGAGCGCGGGCTCGTTTCTCCCGAAGATCACCTCGGGCAGCGCACCGGCATTCGCCGCTCGCTGCTGTGACTCACTCATCGCGTAGTCCTCGTCGCGGATGATGCGAGCGAAGCTCTGGGCGATGGTGGCGATGAACTCCGCGACCTCTTCCGCCTCGGGACCGGTTGCCTCGGCCAGATGCGACTTCATGTAGAAGTCGATCCGACTGATGTGGCGACCGGGCTCGCCCGGGGTCGGATACGCACGAACCAGGAAGCACCCGAAGTCGGCCGGCATGAGAATCACGTTCGGGAACAGCCAGTAGACCGGCAGCGCAGCGACCGTGATGTCCCATTGCTCTTCGGGCAGCTGACGCATCTGATCGATCTCGCGTCGGCACAGGATCATGCGGTGGTTGTGCCCGTCGTGCTCGTAGCACTGCACGTTGCCGTAGAAGCTGTTGAACAGGGTGTCGGAGTGCAGGGTGGCAAAGTGATACGTCTCGCCGAAGGTGTCCATGGCGAGCTTCCAATTGCACGCCGTGTCGTAGGCGTCGTGATTGATCGGGATCAGATCGTCGAACCCCCACGTCGAGAACTCCTCGTTGAACCACGTGCCGAGCAGGTCGTCGAGATCCATCACGCCGCCGGGGCTCGGGTGAACGAACAACAAGCCGTGACGCTCCTCGGCCGGCAGCGGCACGAGACCCAGGCACTCCTTGTCGACCTCGCCGAAGTGATCGGCCTTCGGGAGTCCGACCAGGGTCCCGTCGACGTCGTAGCTCCATGCGTGGAACGGACACGTGAAGCGGCGCTTGGAACCCCGCGGCTCGGTCTCGACCACGACGCCGCGATGGCGACATGAGTTGACGAACGCCTGGAAGCGGCCCTCGTCGTTGCGTGTGGCCAGGATGGGAGTGCCGAGGTCGTCGATGGTCAGGAACGAGCCAGTTTCGGGGAGATCACGGGACATGCCGATGCAGTGCGGCATGTCGCGAAAGAACAGCTCGATCTCCCGGTCTGCCTGTTCGGGATCGGTGTAGGTGCTCGTCGACTGCGACCGGACCGAACCAGCATCGACGTTCGTGCCCGAGTCGATCCGTTCGAGCAGTTCCTTGATCAGGCTCACCTGCAGTTCATGGCGCATTGGCTCAGCCTGCCCAACTCCAAGCCGGTTGTCGAGAACGGTCAATTCCCGACTATCTTGATCGGAAATATCCAGAAACCGATCGAGGTTCTCTCCATCGTGCGAACGATCTTCTCCTTCCCCACCACCGTCAACGAGACCTCGGCCCGCATCGTCGCTGCCGGCGTCGTCGCCCAAGCGGTGCTGTTCCTCCTCGTGCGGTCCGGCTGGCTGTTGGTCCCGCTCGCCTTCGGTTTCGCTGCCCGCGTCGTCAGCGGTCCGTCGCTCTCGCCGCTCGGGCAATTCGCGACGAAGGTCGCGACGGCCCCGATCGAGCGGAGGTTCGGGATCGACTCGCGCCTCGTGCCCGGAGCACCGAAGCGGTTCGCTCAGTCGATCGGGCTGGTATTCACCGCCGGTGCCTCGATCGCTTGGCTACTCGGCGCACCGTCCGTCGCCGTTGCCTTGATCGCCGGACTCCTGGTCGCCGCCAGCCTCGAAGCGGGCGCCGGCATCTGCCTCGGCTGCATCGTCTACAACGCGATCTGGGGTTGCGCCGACTGCGCCGACATCACCCGACGCTCGCCGAGCCTGGAGCGGGTCGCGCCGGGCTGAGCCGACGGCGGAGGTCGCCTGCGATCGAGGCTGCATCGTCGTCGACCGCGATCACGACGATCGCGGTTGAACCGTCGCCCGCCTCATCGAGCGGATCGAGCCGCCACCGCCGGCCGACCATCTGAAGAAGGAAAGCCCCGTCATCCGAAGCGGCGCTTCTCTTCACCCGGACGACGCCCTTCACCCTCACGACGTTCGACGACAGATCGTCGAGTGCTCGTCCGAGCTCGTCCAGGTCCCACGGAGCGTCGTCTCGAATCACCGCCGACGAGAACGCTGCGAGATGCGCGGCCGAATCGCCACCGGCTCGGGCATCCGCGCGCCGGGCTGCGTTCCCTACACCGCTGACCTCATCACCGCTGACCCCATCACCGCCGACACCAGCACCGCTGTCCCCTCCATCGAAGAGCAGCTCGGTGGGCAGTCGTCCGTTTGTCGTCGTGATGGTCGGAGCGGACGCCCCGATGGAGTCCAACCAGCCGACGAGACCGTCGAGGGACTCCTCATCGACCAGGTCGGCTTTGTTCAGCACCAACAGATCGGCTGCTCGTAGCTGCCGTTCGATCATGTCGCCGACGAAACGGTCCCTGGCCTGGGTTCGGATCGCTTCGGCATCGACGACGACGATCGCCCCTCGTGCCGCAAGGCCGTGCCAGTCGGTGAGTACCGCAGAGAACCGGGCACCGTCGGTCACGCCGCTCGCCTCGAGGAACACCTCGTCGGGGGGATTCGGATCCGACGCGATCGACTGGAGCACGTCGCCTAGGTCGTCGCCGACCGTGCAACACACGCAGCCATTCGTGAGCGAGTACGTGTTCCCGTCGTGATCGGCGATCAGATCGGCGTCGATGTTGAGCTCACCGAAGTCGTTGACCAGCACCGCGAGACGGCGACCGCCGGCGTTGTTGATGAGGTGGTTGAGCACGGTGGTCTTACCGGCTCCGAGATACCCGGCGATCACCGTGAGTGGGACGGCACTCACCGTTCGATCGGGAAGGGCACACCTTCGAAGACCGTGCCCCAGATCTCGATGTCGGCGAGATCGACCGGATCGACCTCGTAGGGGTCGGCCTCCAGCACCGTGAAGTCGGCCTTCTTGCCCGAACGGATCGAGCCGACCTCGTTCTCCATCCCGAGCACGTAGGCGGCGTCGACCGTGATCATCTTCATGGCGTCGTGGACCGAGACCCGTTCCTCCGGTCCGAGGACCCGACCCGACTCGCCGAGCCGATTGACGGCCACCCATGCGCTCGTGAGCGGCTTCGCCGGCGCCATGGTGAAGTCGGAATGCAGAGCGGTCGGCACGCCCTCGCGAACGGCGGTCCCGACCCGGGCCATCTGCGAGGCACGCTCATGGCCGATCGAGCCGGCCCAGTAGGCCTCGCCGAGCTCGTGCACGTAGTAGACGTTCGCCGATACGAGCGCACCGAGGGCGGCGGCCCGGCGGATCTGCTCCGGGGTCGAGAGTCCGAGATGCTCGATCGTGAAGCGATGATCGAATCGAGGTCGCTCGAACTGGAGCTTCGCCAACACCTCGAGCGCGAGCTCGACTCCCATGTCACCGGTGCAATGCACGTGGATGTGGCACCCGGCGTTCCAGAACACGCGAGCCAGCTGTTCGAACTTGTCGGGCGGGCTCATCCACTCGCCCTGATGCCCGTCGATGTAGCCGGGCGGCTGGACCCGCATCATCTGCGCGTAGAACCCGCCGTCGGTGAAGAGCTTGACGTTGTTGCGGAAATACAGCTTCTCGCTCCCGCGCTCCGCTCGTTCGGCGAGCCAGGCGATCGGATCGGCCCGACCCGCCTCGGTTCCCTGCGAACGCATGCCCGCCGGAATCATCTGCACTCGAAACGGCGTCGATGGCGAGTCGATGACGGCCCGAAGCGCGTCCCACTCAACGTCGGTGTCGAACTGCGTACCGGTCAGATCGCCGATGGTGGTCTGCCCGCCCTGGTGGACGGCGTCCCTCGTCAACTCGAGGCCACGCAGGAAGCGAGCCGGTTCGGTCAGATAGGGCCCCATCGCACCCGCCGCGATGAACATGCCCGTCTCGACGAAGCGACCGCTCGGCAGGTCGATCTGGGGATGCTCGTCGAAGCGTCGTTGGTCGAGGTCGAAGTACCGGAGCGCTGCGGTGTTGAAGAACAGTTCGTGGAACGAACGCTGCCACACGACGATCGGTCGGGTCGACGAGATCGAGTCGAGGAGCGGTCGGGTGATCTCGCCGTGCCACAGCTCATGGAACCCCCAGGTGACCAGCACCTCGTCCGGATCGGTCAGTCCCGCTTCGATCCGGGTGAGCTCGGCGACGTAGGCGTCGTGGCTCCGGGTGGCCGGCACGTGACGGTCGGGCAGATCCCATTCCATCGCGGTGATGAAGTTGGTGGGCAACAGCGTGGCCGCCAGCGATGGGTGCAGGTGGGGGTCGATGAAGCCCGGCATGAGCACCTTGTCGGCGAAGGTGTCGTCGACGACATGGGGGTGAGCGTCGAGCCAGGGTTGGATCGATTCGCTCGTCCCCACCTCGACGATGAGTCCGTCGGCGACGACGACGCTCGTCGCCGTCGGCAGCGATGGATTCATCGTGTGAATTCGTCGAGCGTTGAAGACCGTTAGATCCATAGGCCCGCCAGTGTGCAACGCAGCGTCACGACGCGCCATCGACGTCAGGGCCATCATCAACACCAGTGCGACGGGCGCCAGAGCCAGCCGTAGCGGTCCGGACGAGCTCTGCAGCCATCATCTGCGTGACGTCGAGCAGTTCGATCGCTGCTCCCGCACCGGACAGGAGCGGGAGCTCGGTGCAGGCCAAGACCGCCACATCGGAGTCGAGCTCGGCGAGGAGCGCCGCGAACCGAGACTCAAGCTCGGGCCGAGAGCCGCCAGCGAGCTTGATCTGGCCGATCAGTTCGTGGACCGACATCGGGTCGTCGTGCAGTTCCAGCGAGACGACGCCGTCCAGCCTGGCGTAGGGCGAGCCTCCCGCCGCGAAGTCGGTCACGGGCGCTGCGCCGAGCAGGGCGAACGATTCGTCGGGACGGCCCTCGGCTTCGCGTCGAAGGCAGTCGACGGGTGAGACCAGGCGAGCGGGAAGATCGAGCGCCCGGAGGTCCGGTTCGAACCAGTAGAGGGTGTTGCAGGCGATGGCGTAGACGTCGACCTGGTCGGCGAGCCGCTCGCACGCCGCCCGCAGATGCGACCAGACGAGGTCGGCTGTTTCGGGGAGGTCCATCGAGTGGCCGAGTTCCGGCACCGAGACGATTGTGACGTCCGGCGTGTCGACGTCGCCGGAGAACGATTCGCCGAGCACGCGCCGGTTCTCGCCGAGCACCTTGGTCCACAGGTCGATCCCCGCTTCGGGTCCGGAGCCCGTGACGATGCCGATTCGTCCGTTCACCATGGTTTCCTCCAGCCCGGGACACGAGTCACACACTCGACGAGCAGCCTCCAATCTAGGGTTGAACCCATGAGCAGGTTCGTTCAGTGAACAGCGTGCGACCGCGTGTCCTGATCGTCGGTGCTGGTTTCGGCGGTCTCGCCGCCGCTGAGCACCTGGCCGACCTGCCGGTGGACGTCACCGTCATCGACGCTCGCAACCATCACACCTTCCAACCGCTGCTCTACCAGGTGGCGACGGCAGGCCTCGATGCCGACGACGTCTGCTACCCGACGAGGGGTGTCTTTCACCGTCAGCGCAACGCCCGAGTTCGCCTCGGTCGGGTCGTGGCCATCGACCGGACCGCCCGCACCGTCGAACTCGACGATGGCGCCTCGCTGCCGTTCGACTACCTCGTTTTGGCCGCAGGCGCGATCACGGCCGACTTCGGCGTGGCTGGGGTGACCGAGCATGCGCTCGGGCTCAAGTCAGCCGCAGACGCGCTGGCGATCCGCACCCGCGTCCTCCAGTCGTTCGAGGCCGTCGATGCCGACCGCGAACTGATCGGCACCGGGGCGCTGACGACGGTCATCGTCGGCGGCGGGCCGACCGGGGTCGAGATGGCGGGTGGGATGGCCGAGCTGATCGACCGGGTCATGCGCCGCGATTATCCCGGTCTCGACGTCGACAGAGCACGCATCGTGCTGGTCGAGGGCGCCGATCGGGTCCTCGGACCGTTCGCCCCCAAGCTCTCGGCGAAAGCGAAGAAGACGCTCGAGACGATGGGGGTCGAGCTCCAACTCGGA
Source organism: uncultured Acidimicrobiales bacterium (assembly GCA_938008925.1). Classification (GTDB taxonomy): domain Bacteria; phylum Actinomycetota; class Acidimicrobiia; order Acidimicrobiales; family SZUA-35; genus CALEWY01. Next base: position 763 of record CALLIQ010000326.1, on the reverse strand, counting down.
CGCAACGTCGCAGAGGTGACGGCGACGACCGTTCGCCTCGACGACGGCAGCGAGATCCCGGCTCACACGGTCGTGTGGGCCGCCGGCGTACGAGCGAACCCGATCGGTGCTGCCCTCGGGGTCGAGCTCGATCGGAGCGGGCGAGTGATCGTCGACGACGACCTGCGCGTCCCGGGCCATCCGGAGATCTTCGTACTCGGCGACCTCGCGGCCAGTCCGACCGATGACGGCCGCCCCCTCCCCCAGGTCGCCCCGGTGGCCATCCAAGGTGGCGAGCACGTCGCCACCGCGATCGCAGCGTCACTCGACGGCCGCGAGTTGGAACCATTCGTCTACAAGGACAAGGGCTCGATGGCGACGATCGGGCGAAACGCAGCCGTCGTCGAGTTGCCGAACGGCCGCACCCTGTCGGGCTGGCCCGGTTGGATCGCGTGGCTTGGACTCCACCTCGTCATGCTGATCGGGTTCCGCAACCGGGCCAATGTGCTCGTGAACTGGGCATGGAACTACTGGACCTACGACCGCGGCAGCCGCCTCATCGTCACCGACGAGCGACCTGGGATGTGACCGACGCAGCAGCTGACAGGGCCGCCGAGATGTCGGCCTCGCAGCGCACGTACGAGACGCGAATCAACGTGGCGATGGACTTCGTCGAGCAGCACTTGGCGGCCCGGCTGACGTTGGACGAGATGGCCGCTGCTGCGAGCTTTTCGCCGTTCCACTTCCATCGCATCTTTTCCGCCATGGCCGGCGAGACCCCGTC
>CALLIQ010000325.1 GCA_938008925.1 uncultured Acidimicrobiales bacterium | reverse complement strand
GGGGCAGCCCGAGGTGGTCGGGTTCCAGATCATCATGCCGCCGGTGTCGGCGATCACGAGCAGATCGTCGCCGCTCGCTTCGACGCTGAGTTGCGCATCGACGGGGAGTTCGAGGCGATCGCACACGACGCCTCGGCCTTCGACCCACACCCGACGATCGTCGAGATCGACACCGACGACGCCGCCACCGACCTCGGTGAGGGCGACCGGGCCGTCGAGTCCGTCGATGTCGTCGACGAGACCATCGACGGTCGCTCGGCGAACGGCGGCGTCGGGTTCGGTGCTTGAGACGATGAGGCTGCCGTCGCGGTCGACGATGCCGTCGTAGAACGAGGAGCCGAAAGCGATCGGCGATCGCTGCGCCATGGAGTCGAGGTCGAGCGGGGCGATCGAGCCCGGCTTGATGATCCAACCCGATCCATCGCCGGCCACGACGTCGAGCGGTGCACCCGCATCGCCGAACTGGACGAGTCCGGTTTCGATCGACCACGTACTGGCGTCGAGTCGGCCGAGGGTGCCGGTGGTCTCGTTGACGATCAGTGCGTCAGCGCCCCATTCGACGACCTTCACGACGTCGCCAGCGTCGGCGATGCCGAGGGATGCGACGACGGAGCCGGAGCTACCGTCGAGCAGCGAGATCCCGCCGATGGCCGTGGACGGCAGCCATGCCGATCCATCGCCGAAGTCGAGCGATGCCTCCGTCCGCGCCGAGGACCGCACGACGACCGCGCTCACCACGAGCAGCGCCGTGAGCACCGCAACGATGGCGGTGGAACGCCCGGCGATCGCCTTGGCGTCTCGGTTTCGTATGCGGGTGAGTAGTGGTGCGAGCATCGTGTGTACGTCCCTCCGACGCGAGATCGATGACGGGAGACCCGTCCGCTTCCATCGCACCACGGAGCGGCGATTTCGCCATCGGGGGAATCCCCGTGCCCGCTCGGCACTCGCTAGGGGCCCGATGACCAAGCTCGCCGAGGTCCCCGGCCGACTGGGGATCGCCCCATGCCTGATCGGGAGTGTCCGAAATCGAGGGGTTCGTGTCATTGACGACATCGGGTCGGTGCCCCACCATCGACCCATGCCCCGTTCGCACTCCATCTGGCACGTCGTCTTCGACGGCTGTCAGTCGCTCGACACGGTCGGACCGTTCGAGGTCTTCGCCGGTGCGAACAAGGCGGCCGAGAGCCTCGCCTCGAAGCGGCCGGCTGTGACAGGGAGCGATTCCATCCAACCGGGTGGAACTCGGTACGTCCAGACGTTGGTGTCGCTCGACGGGTCGCCCGTCGTGACGGAGTCCGGCCTCGAGATCACCACCACGGCGACCGCCGACATGACCGGCACGCCGGACACGCTGCTCATCGCCGGCGGCGACGGCGTGCACCACGCGGCGGCGATCGCCGATCTGACGGATTGGGTCGGCGACGTCGGCCAGCGGGTTCCGCGCCTGGTGACCGTGTGCACCGGCACCTTCGTCGCGGCGAGAGCCGGTCTCCTCGATGGGCACCACGTTGCGACGCACTGGGCCCGCGCCAAACGACTGCAGCGCGATCACCCCGAGCTCACGGTCGACGCCGATGCCCTCTACCTCAAGAGCGGATCGGTGTGGACCTCGGCCGGCGTCACCGCCGGCATGGACCTGGCGCTCGCCCTGGTCGAGCACGATCACTCGCCGCAGGTGGCGCAGATCGTTGCCCGATGGCTCGTGCTGCACCTGCGCCGACCGGGCGGCCAGTCCCAGTTCGCCGCTCCGGTGTGGTTCGAGCCGTCGCGGATTGACGCCGTGCGACACGCCCAACAGCTCGTCGACGCCGACCCGACCGCCGACCATTCGATCGCCGCGCTCGGCGCGGCCGTCGGTGTCTCGGCTCGGCACCTCACCCGACTCTTCCAGGCCGAGCTCGACCTCTCCCCGGCTCGATACGTCGAACGGGTGAGGGTCGAGCGGGCCCGTTCGCTCCTCGACAGCACCGACCTCAACACCGCAGAGATCGCGAAACAGGCTGGCTTTCGCAGCGCCGAGACCATGCGTCGAGCCTTCCACCGCCGCCTCGGAGCCTCCCCCGACGACTACCGCCAACGGTTCGCGCTGAGCGAGCGCGGCCAGACCACGACCCCGACCATCTCAACAACACGAGAAGCGAGCACACCATGAAGATCGCCATCCCACTGTTCGACCGCCTCACCGCCCTCGACGGCGTCGGGCCATACGAGGTCTTGCAACGCCTCCCCGGTGCGACGGTCACGTTTGTGGCCGAACGGACGGGTGAGTTCCGCACGGAGAACGGCTTCCTCGGACTCACCGCCGACGCCACCTACGACGATCTCACCGACCCCGATGTCGTCGTCGTGCCCGGCGGTGTCGGCACCCGTCCGGTGTCCGACGAAGACGGTCATCCACTCGTCGACTGGATCAAGGCCGTGCACCCCACAACGCAGTTCACGACGTCGGTCTGCACCGGATCACACGTGCTCGCAAAGGCCGGACTGCTCGACGGCAAGGAAGCGACCACGCACTGGAGCTCCTACGACACCCTCACCCGCCTCGGTGCCATCCCGACCGGTCAGCGAGTGGTGGAACACCTCGACGATCGGATCATCACCGCAGCGGGCGTGAGCTCCGGCATCGACATGGCGCTGCGGCTCTCTGAGCTGCTGGTCGACGACACGGCAGCAAAGGCCATGCAGCTGATGGTCGAGTACGACACGCAGCCGCCCTTCGATGCGGGCAACGTCGAAGCCGCAGGCGACGAGGTCATGACACGCCTCATCGAATACGCCC
>CALLIQ010000324.1 GCA_938008925.1 uncultured Acidimicrobiales bacterium | reverse complement strand
AGAGCGCCGCCCGGGAAAGTGCGGAGTGAGTGGCCACCGAAGCTGCGAGACTGAAAGGCACATGACCGAAACGACCACGACTCCCGCAACAGCGTCCTCGACGATCGCGCTCACCAAGCACCACGGCCTCGGCAACGACTTCCTCGTCGCCGTCGATCCGTCGCGGCCGTTCGCTCCTGACGATGCCGTGGCGTGGTGTGATCGTCGACGGGGGATCGGGGCCGATGGGCTGATCGAGCTCTCGAGCGGCAGCGACGACACCGGTGCGCAGCTGTGGACGATGCGGATGTGGAACTCCGACGGCAGCCAGCCCGAGATCTCGGGCAACGGCATGCGCTGCGTTGGCCAGGCGCTCGCCCGCCACATCGGCGCAACCGCTGACGGCGCCGCCGAGGCTGACGAGCACCACCTCCTCGTCAGCACCGACGCCGGGCTTCGCCAGGCCCACGTTCGAGCCGGTGTCGGCTCGACGCGCCGGGTCCGAGTCGACATGGGAGCGCCGGGTGCTGGACCCGCCGACTCCGATGCGTGGGGCTTGATGGGCGTCTGGGTCGATCGTCAGCTCGGCGTCGACATGGGCAACCCCCATCTCGTCGCACTGGTCGAGAATCCCGCCGGCATCGACATGGAGCGGGTCGGCCCGATGATCGAGGCCGACTACCCGGACGGGTTGAACGTGCACGTCGTGAAGGTGGAGAACCCGAGCACCATCACCATGAACATCTGGGAGCGGGGCGCAGGTCTGACCGAGGCGTGCGGCTCCGGTGCGTGCGCGGCCGCGTACGCCACGAATTCGTGGGGGCTCACCGACCCGATCGTCAAGGTCGAGATGCCGGGCGGATCGGCCGAGGTCGAGGTCGGCTCCGCAGAATCGGGCGGGAGCGTGCACCTCACCGGACCTGCGTCGTTCGTCGCCGAGGTGATCGTCGACTCATGAGCGGCGAGAAGCTCAACCTCGGACCCGATTCAGAAGACGTCGGCGAGGTCGACGGCCAGGCGGAACACGCCGATGCCCTGATCGATGACGCACTGATCGATGATGCGCCGTGGGGTGATGCAACCGACGGGTTCGTCGATCCCGACGATGGCGAGACCCACCGTGGCGCATTCGGTGAGTTCGGCGGGCGCGACGCCTTCGACGGTGAGGGCGGCTTCCTCGATCGAGACTTCCGCGAGCGCATCGTCCTCGTCGGGGTCACCCCGGATGACCGGTCCGAACACGACACCGACGCCTCGCTCGACGAGCTCGAACTCCTGGTCGACACGGCCGGCGCAGACGCGCTCATCCGCATCACGCAGAAGCGTTCCCGGCCCGATCCCGCCACCTATGTCGGCAAGGGCAAGGTCGACGAAATCCTGAGGGCCGCGGAGTCGATCGACGCCGACACGGTCGTGTTCGACGACGAGCTCACGCCCGCCCAGCAGTTCAACCTCGAACGGATGTTGAAGCGGACCGCGCTCGATCGAACGGCGGTGATCCTCGACATCTTCGCCCAGCACGCCACGTCGACCGAAGGCAAGACTCAGGTCGAGCTCGCTCAGCTCCGCTACAACCTTCCCCGGCTGCGGGGCAAGAAGAACTTCAGCCAGCAGGGCGGTGGCATCGGCACCCGTGGCCCCGGCGAGACCCAGCTCGAGGTCGATCGTCGGCGACTGGTGCGTCGAATGCACAAGCTCGAACGGGAGCTCGCGCAGATCGCCGACCGTCGCGCCAACCAGCGCAAGGCCCGCCACCGGTCGCCGTACAAGACCGTCTCGATCGTCGGCTACACCAACGCCGGCAAGTCGACACTGCTCCGGGCGCTCACCGGCGCCGAGGTGCTCATCGAGGATCGGCTCTTCGCCACCCTCGATCCCACGACCCGCAAGATGCAGCTTCCCGGCGGCGAGCAGATCCTCCTCACCGACACGGTCGGCTTCGTCAAGAAGCTGCCCCATCAGCTGGTCGAGGCGTTCAAGTCGACCCTCGAGGTGGCGGCCGGTGCCGACCTGCTCGTCCACGTCGTCGACGGGTCGGGTCCGGACCCGGACGCCCACATGCAGGCTGTCCGCGACGTGCTTCGCGAGATCGACGCCCACGAAGTTCCCGAACTCATCGTGTTCAACAAGGCCGATCGCCCCGGCCCCGATGGCGAAGAGAACGTGGTCAAGCGTCTCGTCGATCAGACGCCCGGCTCGGTCGGCGCGTCGGCCGTCTCCGGCGAGGGCATCGTCGACGTGCTCGACGCGATCCAGTCGAGCCTGCACGAGTTGTCGTCGACCTACGAACTCTTCGTGCCATGGGCCAGAGGCGACGCGCTCGCTGCGGTCCACCGGGAGGGCGATGTCATCTCCGAGACGGTCAGCGACGACGGGATGTCGCTCGTCGCTCGCCTCGAAGACGCCTCGGCCAAGCGACTCGGCGAATTCATCACCGCGAAAATCCAAACATCCTGAGGGTGCCTGCATGACCGCAGAACCATTCGTCCCGCCGCCCTATCCCTACGACCGGCTGACGCCGATCAAAGAGCTGGCCAACAGCCACCCGGAGGGTGCGGTCGATCTCTCCATCGGATCGCCGTGTGACCCGCCGCCGGCGGCGGTGGTCGAGGCCCTCGGCAACTCGGCGACCGAGCGGGGCTACCCGCCGTCGATCGGCACCCCGGTCTTCCGCGATGCCGCGGCCGCATGGCTCAACCGCGTCACGGGAACCGACATCACCGGCGCCGACGTTGGTGCCACCATCGGCTCGAAAGAGATCGTCGCCAACATGCCGCACTGGCTTCGGCTGCGCAGGCCCGACCTCGACACGGTCCTCTACCCAGCGGTGAGCTACCCGAGTTACGCCATGGGAGCCACGCTCGCCGGCTGCCGAGCAATCCCCGTCCCCGTCGACGACGAGTGGCGAATCGACCTCTCGGCCATCGACCCGGACGACGCCGCTCGAGCGCTGTGCCTTTGGGTCAACACCCCGGGCAACCCAGCCGGCGGCCTCGATGATCTCGAAGCGGCAGCCGCTTGGGGTCGAGCGAACGGCGTACCCGTGCTGTCGGACGAGTGCTATGTCGAGTTCACTTGGGATGGTCCGGCACGATCGATCCTCGAGCACGGCACCGAGGGTGTGCTGGCCGTTCACTCGCTCTCGAAGCGGTCGAACCTTGCCGGGGTTCGAGCGGGTTTCTACGCCGGCGATGCGGATCTCGTGTTCTACATCCAGGAGATCCGAAAGCACGCCGGCTTCATGCC
>CALLIQ010000323.1 GCA_938008925.1 uncultured Acidimicrobiales bacterium | reverse complement strand
CCGCTGATGCCGGGGCGAACGTGGATCCGTTGCTCGGCCAGTTCGTCATCGAAGTTCGCGGCTTCGTCGAGGAGTGCAGGGCGAGGACCCACCATGCTCATCTCGCCTCGGAGCACGTTGATGAGCTGCGGGAGTTCGTCGATCGACAGATCTCGGATGGTCTTGCCGATCGGGGTGATCCGCGGGTCATCGGAGAGCTTGAACAGCGGCCCGGTTCGCTCGTTGCGGCCCCGCAGCGAGTCCTTCTGCGAATCGGCGTCGATCACCATCGAGCGGAACTTATAGATCTCGAAGGTGCCGCCACCCTGCGCCACGCGGGGTTGACGGAAGAAGATCGGACCCCGGTCGTGCTTCCAGATGAGAAAGGCCGAGACCAGCAGGATCGGTGAGGTCGCAAGCAGCACGATCGTGGCACCGAAGATGTCCATCGCCCGCTTGATGGCCCGCTCGAGCCGGGTGGCGTGACGTGGTTCGCCAGAGGTCGAGGTGCGAGGGGCCTCGGCGGAAAGGCCGAGTGGGTCGATCGCTGCCGTGACGGCGAGCGTCACCCAGGTGATCGCCCACAGGGCGACGACGATCCAGCCCGAGATGTCGGCCTGGAACACGAGGAGCGGGACGAGCGCTCCGGCGGTGGCCAGCAGAGACGACTCGGTGATGCGTCGAGCCGATGCGGTCCGGCGCAGGCCCGTGGCCCAGGGGGAGAGGGGAATGGACGTGACCAGTGAGCTGGCCATGCCAGCCGCCACCGCAGCGAATGGAATCCACATCGCCGTGGTGTCTGAACTCGCCGCCAGCGCCAACCCGACGAACCAGATGCTGGCCGTGAGGATCAGGTCGAACAACCGTGCGTCCGCCGTGGCCTGAGCATCCGCATGCTCGGCCTTGTTTGTTTCGCCCACCGGGGGCACCCGCCTTTCAGAACCCCTCACCAATTCGCCAAAGACATCATCGTCGGCTGGTTCGGACCGTGTCGCCCATTGGATGGGAGTCGATTCACCCAACCGCTCAAGCGGCGGCTCTGGCGCGCCGAAGACAGCTCGCCGGTGGCGGGTTCAGGCGTTCGTTCGGCGCATTCGGTTCATCGGGGGCCCATGCCCGATGAGTCGGCCGGGGCTAGCTGTCGAGGACGACGTTGCCGGCGGTCGGCTCAGCCAGGGGCGGCTCACTCGACCACGGGAAGTTGATCCACTGATCGGTCCGCTTCCACACGTAGTCACACTTCACGAGCGAGTGCGACTTCTCGTACAGCACGGCGGTGCGTGACTCGGCGACGACGTCCTGGCAGAACTCGTGGACGGCCTTGAGCGTGTGCCCGGTGTCGGCGACGTCGTCGGCGACGAGCACCTTTGCGCCGGTCAGATCGACCTTGTCCATGTACGGCGGGAGCATGATCGGCACGTCGAGGCGCTTGTCGACGCCCGAGTAGAACTCGAGGTTCATCACGTAGAGGTTCTTCACCGACAGCGCGTAGCCGAGCGAACCAGCAGCGAAGAGGCCGCCGCGGGCGATGGCGAGGATCATGTCGGGGCGGAACCCGTCGTCGGCGACCATCCCGGCGAGCTCACGAATCGCCGTGCCGTATCGCTCCCACTCGAGGATCTCGCGTTCGCTGTCTGGAGGTGCCACTTCGGTTGTTTCCTTCGCTTCTGACCCGATCACGGCGGACGCCGCCGTCCCAGATGTCTAGCGGGTTCCGAGCGGCTTCGTCGCCGTCGGCGGCGTCCGATTCGGGCGGGTGTGGATCCCCGGCTCGTCCAGGCGGGAAACGACACCCATCCGATCCGTTGTTGCGTGACGACTGCGTTACAGTGGCCGCTCGTGTGGAGCCCGTGGCAGAGAGCGGAGAGTGATCGTCGCGAGCGTCCTCGCAGCGCCGGCCCTCGCCGCGCCCGCGGGGTCGCTGCCCTCGCCGCTTTCGCACTCGTGGTCTCCGGGACCGTCTCGGTCGAGGCCCAGGACTCCATCGAAGACGCCCGAGACGAACAGGAACGAGTCAGGGAGCAAAAGGCCGAGGCCGCAGCTGAACTCGATGCCGCTCAGGCCGAGGACGCCGAAGTCGCCGCAGCGCTGCGAGACATCACCGACATCGTCAACGCGCAACAGGGCGAGGTCGACGAGGCACAGCGCCTGATCGATGACAACCGCGCCGCAGCAGCGGCAGCGGAGGCGGAGGTCGCCGCTGCGTTGGCCGAGGAAGAGGCGATGCAAGAATCGCTGGCCACGATCGCCGTCGCTGGCTTCGTGAGCGGCGGTGATGAACAAGCCACGTTCCTGAGCTCGTCGGATCCCACCGAAGCGCTGCGCCAGTCGTCGCTGCTCGACCAGGCAAACGTCGACACTGTCGAGGTGCTCGAGGAACTGCGCATCGTCCAAGAAGACCGGCTCATCGCCGAAGCCGAGGCGGCGGCCGCCGTCGAGGAAGCCGAACGCATCGAAGAAGAGCTGGCGGTCAAGCTCGTCGACTACGAAGAGCAGCAAGGCGTGCAAGCGGTGCTCAAGGCCGAGCTCGAAGCTCGGGTTGCCGAGTGGGAAGCGGAAGTCGCCGACTTCGAGGCCGAAGACGATCGTCTCGCCGCCTTCATTCGGACCGAAGAAGCCAAGCTCAACCCGCCGACCACGTCGGGCGGCGGTGGTGGGTCGACGGCACCGGCCCCCGGAACGCCCTCGGTCTCCGGCTTCCAGTGGCCGATCAACGCGCCGGTCTCGAGCGGGTTCGGCTACCGGGTGCATCCGATCTTCGGCACCAAACGGCTGCACAAGGGCGTCGACATGGGCGCCGGCTCAGGCACACCGATCGCCGCCGCCAAAGACGGCACGGTGCTCTCAGCGGGTTGGCAGGGTGGTTACGGCAACACCGTCGTGATCAGCCACGGCGATGGCATCACGACGCTGTACGCCCATCAGTCGAGCATTGCGGTATCCGCCGGCCAGCAGGTGTCGCGAGGCGACATCATCGGCTACGTCGGCTCGACCGGTTGGTCGACCGGGCCCCACCTGCATTTCGAGGTGCGAGTGAACGGGACGCCCGTCGACCCGATGCCCTACATGCCCTAGCTCAACCGGCATTCGAAACGCGCCGATGGTCTTGGTGTAAGGAACAACAACCTTCAACTGAGACCAACGATGACCACTGCCGCATCCGCGAGGCCCGACGACCTCGCTGCCAACGTCGAGCGCTCCGCGCTCGCTGCTCTCGTCCCTGCGGCGAGGCGGTCGTTGTTGATGAGCGTGGTCTCGGTGATCGTGTTCTCGGCGTTGCTCTGGCGACACAATCCCACCGGCATGGCGTCGTGGATCGCCGTCCGTGTCGGTTTCTCGGCCGCAGCACTCGCGCTCCTCAAGACGGTGGCGGACAGCGAATGGGCCTACGAACGCCAGCTCGGAGCGGTGAAGGCGGTGATGGGCGGTAGCGGCATGGTCTGGGGCTTGATCCCGCTCTTCGTGCAGCCCTCGGCGCCCGAGTGGCGGGCGGTCGTGACGCTGTGGCTCTTCGGCAACCAGTCGACGATCACCGCGCTCTGCTCCCCATCGAAACCCGTGTTCCGGTGGGCGCTCGGCACCGTGACGGTGGCCGGTGCAGCTGCGGAACTCACCGCCGGCGACTCCTATGCGGTGGTGCTGGCTGGGTTGTTGTTGCTCGGCGGGTTGTTCTCGCTGATGGTCTTCGCCGCGATCCATCCCGCCATGAACGCGGCGATCAGCGGTCATCTGACGACGACGGCGCTCGCGGCCGAGCTGGAGCAACAACAGGTGGAACTCCGGGCGGCCAATCGAGCGCTGCTGGAGTTGGCGAGCCGGGACGCTCTCACGCAGCTTCCGAATCGCCGAACGTTCGCTGCCGCCGTCGCCGATGATGCCGGGGTCGTCACGACGCCGACGATCCTCGGCTTCGTCGACCTCGACTCGTTCAAGGCGATCAACGATTCCCGGGGTCACGCCGCGGGCGATGCCCTGCTGCAAGAGGTCGCCGACCGGTGGCAGCGGGTCTTGCCCGCCGGCGTCGTGCTCGCTCGGACCGGCGGCGACGAGTTCGCCCTCCACATGCCGGGAGCGACGATGGACGATGCCAACGAACTCGCGTCGCGGCTCGTGCTCGCGCTCGATGCGCCCATCGCCGTCGATGCAGGGAGCCAGGTCACCATCTCCTGCTCGATCGGCTTGGCCCGTGCCGAAGCCGGCAACGAGTTCGACGCCGTGATGGCCCAAGCCGACGCTGCGCTGTACCGGGTCAAGAAGCGCGGCGGCGGTTCCTTCGGTGCTTCCAACCGTGGCCCGACAGCCCGGGTGGGAGCCGCACCCACCTCACCGTCAGGCGGCAGCGACCGCCCGATCGAGGCGCCCGAGCGCGACGAGTAGCAGGCCACCGCCGACCAGAAGTGACAACTGAAACGGGTCGGCCGGCCAGGTCGATGTGGCACTCGAGGCGATCAGCTGACCAGCGAGCAGAAAGCCGACTTGCATCGACGTTGATGCGACCACGTCGAGTGTCGTCAGCGATGCGACGCTCGAGGCTGAGGTCGATGCCTGGTGGACGTGCTCGAGCAAGGCCATCCGCACGACGGTTCCCGCCGCGGTCGCCATGGCGAGGATCAGGAGGACCGTCGCGCCGAGCGCAGCGCCGGACACGGGTCGGGGAATGACGATCAGCGCAACGGCGCCGATTGTCATCGCGATGGCTCCCGATCGGGCTCTTCGGAGCAGTCTGGTCGTACTGGCTCGCCACAGCGCTCCGGCCACCAGCGGGCCGATCATGATCGCTGCTCCAACGACTCCCAGATTGGCCTCCGGCCAATACCCCGACGCTGCGTAGGTCACGAACAGAGGCCAGGCGGGAACCACGCTCACCCCGATTGCGACGAACGTCATGGTCAGGCTCGTCGAGGGCTTCTGGTTCTGGTCATCGGCGAGGCTCGCCTCGTCGACCCCCGATGGCGGTGACGGGAGGGAGCGGGCGGCGGGCACGAGAGCGAGACCAACCGCCGCCAACACGGCGAGTACGGCGATTCTGCCGTCGCGTCCGAGCACGCCGACGAGCGCGACGAGGCCGATGGTGACGATGCTCGCCGCCGCTCGCCACTGAGCGTTCAGCTGCTGGCGAAAGCGAGGACCGACCGTCGTCGACAGCAAGGGTTGGAACGACGTGGCGAACAGGACCGACACGCTCAGCTCGGCGAGGACGGCGATGACGATCGCCGCAGCCACGACGAACGCCGTCGAACCCGGCTCGGTGACGAGCCAGGCGAAGGCCAGACACATCGCGGCCAGCGCGAGGATGTGCAGTCGTAGGTTGCGCTTCGCGGCGGTGAGCGGGATGCGCCCCGCGAGGATCTGGAACGGGATGGAGATCGCACCGAGGCCGACGGCCAGCCCGACCTGGCGGGCGTCGAGGCCGAGGTTCTCGATTGCGAGGATCTGGAAGACCGGGGCGCCGTTGACGCCGACGGCGCCACCGAGCAGCGGCAACAACACGGTGATCGAAATGAACCCGCGTCGTTGCGCCGCCGTCACCGATCCGACGGGATCACCGTTCACCTGTGGTCGGCCCCGTCATGCATCCGGGCAGCCTGCCATGGCCGATCACCCGTCGGGCGGCGGTCCGGGCGCGGGCGTGCTTCCCGGCGCCGTCGGTTGGTCTCGAAGGGCGGATCAGGCGGAGATGGCGATGGTGTGCCAACCGCTGGCACCGTTCGGGGCCGGCTGGGTGCGCTCTTCGGTCTGAGTGGTGCCCGTGCCGTCGGTGGCGCGGACCCGCACTCGGTGATCGCCCGAGGTCGGCGTCCAATCGAGACGCCACTGCCGCCATGCGTTGTCGCCGAGCGTGGCGCCCAGTTCAGCGACTTCCCACGGCCCTTCGTCGATCTGGACTTCGACCATCTCGATGCCGCGATCCGGCGCCCACGCCACGCCGGCGATGGCGACCGTGTCGCCGCTGATCCGCTCGCCGTTTCGAGGGGTGTCGATCCGGCTCTGGGTCTTGACCGGGCCCAGCTTCGACCAGCCTCGTGGGATCCAGTAGCCGTTGAAGTCTTCGAGGGTGGTCATCGTGATGCGGTCGAGCCACTTGGTGGCCGACACGTAGCCGTAGAGACCGGCGACGACGAGCCGGGCGGGGAAGCCGTGCTCGATCGGCAGCGGTTCGCCGTTCATGGCGATCGCCACCATCGCGGTGCGACCGTCGTAGGCGACATCGGTGGGGAAGCCGCAGGTCCAGCCGTCGACCGATCGGCTCGAGACCTGGGTGGCACCATCTTGGACACCAGCCTCGTCGAGGAGCTCGGTGAGAGGGACACCCTGGAACACGGCGTTGCCGACGAGGTCGCCGCCGATCGGGTTGGAGACGCACGACAGCGTGACGGGCATGATCGTGGTCGCCCTGGCGAGCAGCTCTTCGTAGGTGAACGTGAGCGGCGTGTCGACCATTCCGTCGATCGTGAGCTGCCAATCGGACGGATCGACCTGGGGGACCAGGAGGGCGGTGTCGATTCGGTAGAACTCGTCGTTCGGTACGACGATCGGCGTGATGCCGTCGGTCTGGGCCACCTCGGTGAGATTTGCGGCGCTGACCTGCGCATCGACGTCCGACGCGCTGGCGGCCTGCACGAGCTCGACGCCTTCCCGGGCCTCGTTGGCCGATGTGCGAGCTCGCAGACTGCGAGCACCGAGGGCCCCGAGCCCGGTGAGTGCGGCGAGACCGCCGGTCCAGCCGACGAAGGTGCGTCGGCTGACGTCTGCGCCGACGGGTGCTGGGGTGGGCATCGAGTCGCGATCCACCGAGCGTCCGGCATCGGCCATCGCTTCTTCCTGGGCCTTCGCGATCACGCCAGCCATCACCGGTCCGCGCATCGAGGCGAACAGGATGTAGAGCGTGGCGACGCCGGAGCCGACGGCGAACAGGGCGATGAAGATGGCGGCCCCGAGCCCCGACTGGGCGTCGACGGCCATGGCGTACAACCCGATCACGCCGAACAGTCCGATTCCTGCAATGCCCGGCAGGCGGGTGCGTCGTGACGCGAGACCGAGGACGGCGCCGAACACCAGGGCGATCACGATCGTGCCGGCGATCAGGGCGGCCTTGTCGTTGAGTCCGAAGATGTTCTTGCCGAAATCGACGAACCAGGTCGGCGCTTCGTCGACGACGCGGTTGGCGACGGCGGTGACCGGGCCCGGGCGACCGGCAATCGACGCGATGAACTCACCCGCCGCCAGGGCGGCGGCACCGGCCACCACGCCGGCCAGGGCGGCCTTCGGCTTGGTGATGTGGGCGTCGGGGGCGATCGATGAGGTCATGGTCAGCTCGTTCGAGTGGTGGTCGGGGGACCGGACGTGGGCAGCTTCTCAGACAGTGAACGCGTCACGGGGGCATGGTGTTCCGGCGTTCATCACTTGTTCACCTCAAATGATGGAGCACGGGAATGGGGAACTGGCGAACCGGGTTTGGTGGCTTCGTGCACGAAAACTCAACGACCCCCGACCTCGTGGTGTCTTCGTCTCCACTTCGTCGCGTCTCGACCCGGAGGCGAGCTGGCGCATTGCTGCTCGCCTTGTCGCTCGGCGCGGCAGCGTGTGGATCCGACGGATCATCGACCGCCACCGGCGGCGACAGCTCCGGTGGAGACTCGTCGACTGCCGAATCGGCAAGCCCCGACGAATCTTCGAGTGACGCCGACTCCGATGGCGCCGACTCGGCTGGCGACGCAGACGAAACGGCAGACCAAACGGCAGACGACAGCACCGATGATGGTTCGGCCGACGAGGCCGCTGATGGTGACACCGCCGCGGTCAACCTGTTCCCGGACGTCGATGTCTTGAACATCGCCGACGGTGCAACCGTCAACCTCTCCGACGAGTTGGCGGGAGGTGATCGGCCCGTCCTGCTCTGGTTCTGGGCCCCTCATTGACCCTTCTGCCGGGCTGAGGCTCCGGCAGTCGAGCAGTTTGCTCGAGAGAATGATGACGTCGTCCGCGTGGTCGGCATGGGAGCCCAGGATTCCTTCGGCCAAGCCGAGGATTTCCGCAACGACTTCGGGACCGAATCGTTCCTGATGATCTGGGACGAGTCGTTCGCCAGCTGGCAGTACTACGGCGTCCGTGGTCAGCCGACGGCGATCCTCGTCGACGCGACGGGTGAGCCGATCACCGGTTGGACCGGTGCTTTCGACCTGGATGAGGTGCTGCGCCTAGCGTCTGAGGCGTGATCGATCTCAACTCCCGCGTCGTCCTCGTCACCGGTGGAAACGGAGGCATCGGCCTCGGCATCGCCGAAGGGTGCGCCATGGCCGGCGCCTCCATCGCCATCTGGGGAACGAACCAGACCAAGCTCGACACCGCCTCGGCCACCCTCGAGGCGCTTGGCGCCGACGTCTTGGCCCAGCGCATCGACGTGAGTGACGAAGAACAGGTCATCGGTGGTGTTGCCGAGGTGGTCGATCGGTTCGGCCGCCTCGACGCGTGCTTCGCCAATGCCGGAGTCGGCGGAGGCGCTCCGTTCCTCGAACAGACCACGGAGACCTGGCGTCGGGTGCTGTCGGTCAATCTCGACGGTGCGTTCTTCACACTGCAGCAAGCGGCGAAGCACATGGTCGAGCGAGGAGAAGGTGGTTCGCTCGTCGGCGTTTCGTCGACCTCGGCGATCCACGGTGCGCCCGGTGCGCAGCCCTATGCGGCCTCCAAGGCGGCGATGCTGGCGATCATGCGCGGGCTCGCCGTCGAGCTCGCCCGCTACGGCATTCGGTCGAACTCGATCATCCCCGGCTGGACCGAGACGGAGCTGACCGAGGCCGGCAGGGAGAACGAGAAGTTCCTCGCCAACACCACGCAGCGCACGCCGATCCGTCGTTGGGGCGTGCCCGAAGACTTCCGCTCCGTCGGCGCCTTCCTGGCCGACCCGACCCAGAGCTTCCACACCGGTGACGAAATCGTGCTCGATGGCGGCTACACCCGCTTCTGACGGGTGCGATTGCGATCTCGGCCACCGCTGCACCGCTGTCGTGTGCGACACTGCGAAGCGCCCGTGGCCGTGAGGCCACCGTGAAGAAGCGAGAAGGATCAGCCATGAAAATTGTTGTCGATTTCGATCTGTGTGAAAGCAATGCCATCTGCATGGCCGCCGCCCCCGAGGTGTTCGAGGTGCGCGATGACGACTTCCTCTACGTCCTGAACGAGAACCCCGGCCCGGACCTCGAGGACAAGGTGCGCGAGGCAGCCGAACGCTGCCCGAAGCAAGCCATCACCCTCGAAGACTGAACACACAGCACTGAAACGAGTAGTAAGCGAGTGCTGAGGGAGTGCTGAGGGAGTAGGGCCATGACGCTCAATCGAGTGGTGATCGTTGGCGCGTCGTTGGCCGGGCTGTCCGCTGCTCGAACCTTGCGTCGCGCCGACGAGGCCGTCGAGCTGGTGATGATCGGCGACGAGCCGCACTACCCCTACGACCGCCCGCCTCTGTCGAAGGGGTTCCTCGCCGGGTCGACGCCCGAAGAGAAGCTGCGGCTGCGTGCCGCGGCCGATCCGGACGAACTGGGTGTCGAATGGAAACTCGGCGTTCGGGCGACCGCCCTCGACGTCGAGGCGCGAGAGGTCACCACCGACGACGGTGCCACCATCGCCTACGACGGCCTCGTGATCGCCACCGGCGCGCGCCCTCGCGCCCTGCCTGGCTCCGAGCTCGCCGGCGTTCACGTTCTGCGAAGTCTCGACGATGCTCGCTCGCTCAAGGCCGGGCTCGATGCCGGCCCTGACCGAGTCGTGGTGATCGGCGCTGGCTTCATCGGCGCCGAGGTGGCCGCCACCGCCCGCGAGGCCGGGTTGGAGGTCACGATCATCGAAGCCGCGCCGGCACCGCTCGCTCGGGTGCTCGATGAGTCGGCCGGGATGGCGATCGCTGACCTCCACCGAAGCCATGGCGTCGACGTGCGTCTCGGGGTCGGTGTCGCGTCGATCGACGGGACAGAGTCGGTCGAGTCCGTGACCCTCGCCGATGGCGAACGAATCGACTGCGACGTGGTCGTCGTCGGCATCGGCGTCGTGCCGAACACCGACTGGCTCGAGGGTTCTGGCCTGACGATCGATGACGGGATCGTGTGCGACAGCGGATGCCTTGCCGCCCCCGGTGTCGTCGCCGCTGGCGACGTCGCCCGATGGATCCACCCCGACCATGGCCTCGTTCGGGTCGAGCAGTG
>CALLIQ010000322.1 GCA_938008925.1 uncultured Acidimicrobiales bacterium | reverse complement strand
GATCAGGCTCGGCGGAGACACCCCACGAAAGGACCAACACATGGTCTTCAACCGCCGACCTCACGTCGTCGCCTTCGCGCTCGTCATGGCACTGATCACCGGCGCCTGCGGATCCGCCACCACCGACGACAACACCAACAGCACCAGCGAGCAAGCATCGGCCGAGACCGACACGACCGAAGCCGCAGACACAGACCCGGACGCGGATCCAGACACTGACGCAGACACAGATCCTGAAACGGACCAGCCGGCGGAGGAGGCAGCGGCGGAACCGGAAAGCAGCGTCGCCACGAACCCGGTCGACGTCGGCCTGTTCTTCGACGGCGCGGTCGTCGGCGACGTCACCACAGAGGAGTGCACCCTCAGCGGCGGGGCGACGACCACCTGCTATCGGATCACGGTCGCCGGTGATCCCGTCACCTACGAGACCGGGCCGTTCTGCCCCACCTCGATCACCGACTCCGCCGATGAAGGCGGCATCTGGTTCGACGGCGACGGCGTCTACGACCTCGACGGCGCGTTCATCGCCGGCCTCGCGGAGCTCTACGACGACGAGAACTGGATGATGTTCGACGAGGACGGCAACGTCTTGGTCACCGAGACAGCAGAGGAGTTCGACCTCGCGGCGCGCCCCGATGTCGACCCGTCGCTCCAGAACCACTGCGTGGAAGGTCGCCTCGAGTGGCTCGAGAACGGCGAACCCGTCACGACGACAGTCGTGATCCCCGTCGAGCCCGTCCTGGCCGACGCCTCGGCAACCACGCGAGGCAACCTCGGCGTCACGCTCGACGGCATCGTGATCGCTCAGTCGGCTCCGGTCGACGCCATCCTCGCGGCGTACACGATCGCTGCGTTCGACGACTGCGGCGGCCACTACAACCCGGTCGATGGCTACCACCTGCACGGGGCGGTTGGCTGCTCCGAGCTCGAATCGGACATCGACGGCGAAACCCCGCAGTTCGCCTACGCGATGGACGGCTTTCCCGTCCACAGCCCGCTCGACGATGCCGATTCAGCCGATCTCGACGAGTGCGGCGGCCACGAGCACGAAGAGCTCGGCTACCACTATCACGCCAACAGCGCCGAGCAGAACCTCGTGATCACCTGTCTGGTCGGCCAGACGGTGGCTGACGCGGCCGACGCCGCGGGCGGACGACCGGACGGCCCGCCCGGTGGTGATGAAGAAGGTTGACGAGTCTGACGCGTGATGCCAGCGATCGTCGGTCGGGGTTGGCTGAGCTCAGCCGACCTCGACCGGCGAGCCGAGCATCGCCATCAGCGCAGCGGCGACTTCCGCCCGTTCCGGTGCGGAGGAGATGATCACGTCGACGGCACTGATCGACGTGTGCATGTGCCCGCGCATGAACGAGTGGCGAGCCTCGGTCCCCGCCGCGTTGAGCGCCTCCACGTAGGCGACACCGCCGTCGTGAAGCGGGTCGAACTGTGCGGTGAACACCACGGCTGATGGAAGCCCGGAGAGATCGCCCTCGATCGGCGACGCCCGAGGATCCGAGCGGTCTTCGGGGTCGGCGTAGAAGTCCCAGAACCATTCCATGAGTGCCTTGGTGAGCACCCAACCTTCAGCGTTCTCGGTGTAAGACGGCCGGGTGAAGTCGGCATCCACGACCGGATTGAGCAGCACCTGACCGGCGATCGAGGGACCACTTGCGTCTCGGGCCATATGCGTGACGACCGTTGCGACGTTGGCGCCGGCGCTCCAGCCGCACACGACGATGGGTCCGGGTCGACCGCCAAGCTCCTCGACGTTGGACGCCAGCCACTGCAAGGCGGCGAACCCGTCATCGGGAGCGGCGGGGAACCGGTGCTCGGGTGCGTGGCGGTAGTCGCAGGACACGACGATGGCGCCGGTCCTGGCGCACAGATCACGGCAAAGCGGATCGTCGGACTCGTGTGAACCGAGCACCCAACCGCCGCCGTGGAAGTACAACACCACGGGATGCGGACCGTCGCCCGCTGGCCGGTAGAGGCGGTAGCCGAGCTCACCGTCGGCACCCGGGTAGGTCCCGTCGACGATCTCACCGACGTCGGGACCAGGCGGACGAACGAGCGCCGATTGCGCCATGAACTCGCGAGCCTGATCCGGGGTCATCGACTCGATCGGCGGCAGATCCATCTCGCCCATCACCTGGAGCATGATGGCGACGTCTGGTTGAGCCTGGCGAATGATGCCGTCGTTGCATTGGGACACATCGCCGGAACCGTCGGCCGGCCCGAGGGCAAGGCCGAGATAGCCCTGGTCGACCACGTCGACACAGGCCTGGCGATATGCGTCGACACCGCCCACGTATGGCAGGAACACGCGAGGCTTCCCAGGGACGTTGGCGCCCATGTACCAGGAGTTGGCCTGCTTGTAGAGCGTGATGTCGGCGCAGTCGTTCACGTGCTGACCCCACCCGGCCTCGGCGGTGCGGGTCGGTTCGATCACCTCGGTGCCCTTGCTCCGCAGATCGGCGACGACGTCGGTGATCCACTCAACGTGCTGCTCGATCGAGACCATCATGTTCGACAACACCGATGGTGAGCCCGGGCCGGTGATGGCGAAGAAGTTGGGGAACCCCTCGACCATGAGGCCGAGATAGGTGAGCGGGCCGTCAGCCCACTTCTGCTTCAGCGTCTTACCGTCCTTGCCTTCGATGTCGACGGCGACGATCGCTCCGGTCATGGCGTCGAAGCCGGTGGCGAGCACGAGCACATCGAACTCGTAGGACTGCTTCTCGGTTTCGAGGCCGGTCGCCGTGATCGACATGAGCGGCTCGTTGCGGAGGTTGACGAGCGAGACACTCGGCTTGTTGAAGGTCTGGAAGTAGTTCGTGTCGAGACACGGACGCTTGGTCCCGAAGGGGTAGTCGGTGGCGGTGAGGTCGGCCGCTGTTTCTGGGTCGTCGACCGCCTCTCTGATCTTGTCGTGGATGAAGTCGACCAGGACCTGGTTGGCCTCTTCGTTGATGGCCGTGTCGTTGAAGACCCGGCTCAGACCGAAGAGCGTGCCCTCCTCCCAACCCTCGTCGAGACGACGTCGGACCTCGTCGGGGTCGACTTGTCGGACCGACTCCGTGGGCATCTCGAGGGGAACCCCGGCCCTCGACCACCGTGCCTGTTCGCGGTACTCGGCGTGGCGACCGTCGATGGCGTCGAGCTTGGCTCGGCGGATCGCTCCGTTCTTGGCCGGAATCGAGAAGTTCGGCGTCCGTTGGAAGACGGTCATCTCCGCCGCCTGCTCGGCGATGATCGGGATCGACTGGATGCCGGACGAACCCGTGCCGATCACCCCGACGCGTTTGCCGGTGAAGTCCACGCCCTCGTGAGGCCACTGGCTCGTGTAAAAGGTGTCGCCCTCGAACGCATCGATGCCGACGATGTCGGGCGGCAACTTCGGTTGCGAGAGACACCCCGTGGCCATCACGTAGTGGCGACACGTGATCGAATCGCCGCCCTCGGTTTCGATCCGCCACCGAGACGCGTCCTGCTCCCAGGTGGCCTTGGCGATGCGGGTGTTGAACGTGATGTGCTTGCGGAGATCGTGTTTGTCAGCGACGTGGTTGGCGTAACGCAGGATCTCGGGCTGAGTCGCGTACTTCTCGGACCACTGCCACTCCCTTTCGAGCTCCGGGTCGAAGCTGTAGGAGTAGTCGATCGACTCGACGTCGCAGCGGGCGCCCGGGTACCGATTCCAATACCAGGTTCCGCCGACGTCGGATCCGGTCTCGAAGCCCTGGCTGGTGAAGCCGAGCTCCCGAAGCCGGTAATGCATGTACATCCCGGCAAACCCTGCGCCGGCGACGACGACATCGACATCGGTGTCGACATCGACACGGACGTCGGTCTCGGTGCTGCCTTGGGTCGTTCCGTTCTCGGTCACGATCGAATCCCCCTGATGCTCGCTGGGTCCCGAAACGCTGGGACCTTCGAGAGCTTGCCACAGCTCGACCCAGACGACCGATCCGACGCTGCTCGACCATCCCCGAGATTCATGGCGGGTCGGCCCGCTGCCTATGGTCGTCCCGTGAAGCACTTTGATGACAAGGTCGTTGCCATTACCGGAGCCGGTTCGGGGATCGGCAGAGCGCTGGCCCTCGACCTCGCCGGCCAGGGGGCGGCCCTCTCACTGTGCGATGTCGATGAGGCAGGGCTACGAAAGACGGTCGAACGTTGCACGGCCTCTGGTGCCATGACCACCTCGATGGTCGTCGACGTCTCCGACCGTGATCAGGTCGCCCAGTTCGCCACCCAAACCGTGACCGACCACGGCCGGGTCAATGTGATCGTCAACAACGCTGGCGTATCGCTGTCGGCATCGGTCGCACGCTCGAGCTACGCCGACATCGAGTGGCTGATGGGGATCAACTTCTGGGGCGTGGTCTACGGAACCAAGGAATTCCTTCCCCACCTCGAAGCGAGTGGTGATGGCCACGTCGTGAACATCTCGAGCGTGTTCGGTTTGACCGCGATTCCGACGCAATCGGCATACAACGCAGCGAAGTTCGCCGTGCGCGGATTCACCGATGCGCTGCGGATCGAACTCGAGGCCGACGGGTCGTGCGTCTCCGCAACCACGATTCACCCGGGCGGCATCAAGACGAGCATCGTCGAGAACGGCCGCGTCGACCCCGAAGGCATGTCTCGCGAGGAGGCGGCCATCGAGTTCGAGAAGATCGCCCGGACGACGCCCGAAGCAGCCGCATCACAGATCGTCAAGGCGGTGCAACGCAACCGGCGCCGGGCCTTGATCGGGCCGGACGCGGTGGTGTTCGACCTCGTCTCGCGACTCCCCGCCGCCCTTCCCCAACGCCTCCTGGCTCGCGCCGAGCGGACGGCAAGAGAGGGCGCCCAGACCTGACGAGGCTCAGGCCTGGCGAACCGGCAATCCGCACCCTCACGAACCAGATGCGTGGGCGGTCCGACCGCCCTGGTCGAACAGCATGATCACCTCAGCCGGCTCGTCGACCGCAGCGAGCGCATGCGGCGTCATCGTCGTGAACTCTGCCGCCTCCCCCGCTCTGACATCGATCGCCCGATCGCCGAGCAACAACGTGATGCGCCCCTCAAGCACGTAGAACCAGTCGTGGCCGGGATGGACTCGCAGATCGGGCTTCTTGTTCGTCGGTTCGAGCCGCATCCGTAGCAGGACCGAACTGCTCGTCGGTCGGCTCAACAACCACGAGGTGTGTCCGAGGCCGTGCTGGGCGGTCGGTCGGATCACGACGTCTTCGTCGTGGCGTACGTCAAACAGCGAATCGAGATCGATCTGCAAGGCGGCGGCGAGCGGAACGAGCACGTCGAGGCTGATCGATCGCTTGCCGGTCTCGATCCGGCTGATCGTCGAACCGCTGAGACTCGCTCGCTCCGCCAACTCGTCGAGCGACAGTCCGAGCGTCTGACGGAGCGCTCGCAGCCTCGTTCGAACGATGGTTTCAATGTCTTCCACGTCGTTCTCGTTCTGGACATTCCTCACCTCAACGGGGTCTTTCATGCGAACGCTCCTCCTGGCTCCACGACAGTCTTGCAGATCCCGCAAGGTGTCCTGCGGCCTCTGGGATCTCGACTCTACGGTGCCCGCATGAGTCGCCACCAGACCCACCCCGACCAGACCGACGACCAAACCGAGCTGCACGCTCACATCGGCTCGACCATCGTCCGCCAGTGCGACGTCGCCGTCGTCGGTGGCTCCGCCGCCGGCCTCGCGGCCGCACTCCAGCTGCAGCGCCAAGCCCGCTCGGTCATCGTGATCGACGGCGGTGAGCCCAGGAACGCGCGGGCAGCTCACATGCACGGCTACCCCGGGTTCGACGGTGCCGCTCCGTCCGACCTCGTCGCTGCGGCGAAGGCCGACGTTCGTCGCTACGGGGCCGAGTGCCTCGACGGCGTCGTGTCGAGCGTCGAGCGCGCACCCGATGGCGGCTTCGTGGTCGTCACCGACTCCCTCACCATTCACGCTCGCCGAGTCGTCGCCGCAACCGGCGTC
This sequence comes from uncultured Acidimicrobiales bacterium, assembly GCA_938008925.1. Classification (GTDB taxonomy): domain Bacteria; phylum Actinomycetota; class Acidimicrobiia; order Acidimicrobiales; family SZUA-35; genus CALEWY01. The sequence goes on along the minus strand of CALLIQ010000322.1, from coordinate 6,447 downwards.
TCCGATGCGTTGCCGACGGTCGATGGCATCGAGCGCCACTGGGGCGATCGCGTCATCCACTGCCCGTTCTGCCACGGCTACGAGGTGCGGGACCAGCGAGTCGTCCAGGTCATCGATCACCCGGCAGCGCTGCACCCCGCCCGCTTCTTCGCTCACCTGACCGGCGACCTCACACTCGTCGTCGCCGAAAACGTGCGGGATGCACCCGGCGCCGCCGACTCCATCGCCACGCTCATTCGGGCGGGGGTGTCGACCATCGACGGAACCCCGACGCGCGTGATCGAGGCACCCGCGGGCGAACTCGAGGGCCTGGAACTCGCCGACGGAACCCGGCTCGACGCCGACGCCATCGTGGTGACCACGACGATCACTCCCCGAGTCGCCCCCTTCGCATCACTGGACCCGGTGATCACCGCGCATCCGTCGGGCATCGCCGACGTCCTCCAAGTCGACGAGCGGGGCGAGACGTCCGCTCGCGGCCTGTTCGCGGCTGGCAACCTCACCGACCCCTCCCACCAGGTGCTCCCCGCGGCAGCGAATGGTGGTTTGGTAGGGGCGATGGTCGCCCTCAGCCTGGTCGAGGAGGATCTGGCGCTGGAGGTTCGTGCGAGCGCTTCGGCCACCGAGTGGGAGGCCCGCTACAGCGGCGAACAGGTCTGGAGCGGATCGCCGAACGGAGCGCTGGTCGCCGAGGTGACCTCGCTGGCGCCGGGGCGCGCCCTCGACGTCGGGGCCGGCGAGGGCGGTGATGCGGTGTGGCTCGCCGAGCAGGGTTGGACGGTCACCGCCACCGACATCGCAACGGCCGGGCTGGACCGCCTTGCGCCGATCGCGTCGTCCAGGAGCCTCGACATCGAGTGCGTCGTCGCCGACGCCAACGCCCTCCGACCGTTCGGCGATACGACGTTCGATCTCGTCGCCCTCTGCTACTCAGCGATTCCGAGAACCGGGGACGACCGAGCGATCGCAAACCTCGTCGATGCCGTTGCACCGAAAGGCACCCTGCTCGTGGTCGGTCACGCTCCTCCGGCGACCGGTCGGGGGGAGGCGCACCACCGGGCGAGCGCCTGGGACGGCGAGGCATACGTCCGCACCGCCTCGTTCGAGAGAGCCCTCCAGCACCGCGCCGATTGGGTGATCGAATGCAACGAGGTGCGCGAGCGGCCCCCGGGATCGGCGAGCCACGGGCACCACGACGAAGACGTGGTGTTTCGAGCACGTCGTCGAGCGACCTGACGTACTCGTCGTCTGGGTCCGCATGTGATGGCCTCGATTAGGTTGTCCGGCGAGAGCGGGGCTCACTCGACTCGCTCGCCCGGCCCTCTGCACTGGAGCCTTCGTGCCACACGCCCGCCTCGATCACGACGAATTGATCGCCGCCGCACACGCACTCGCTCCGTCGATCCGCGACGCAGCTGCTGGCGCGGAGCAGGCGCGACGGCCGGACGACGGCGTGATCGACGCAGCCCGGAACAGCGGACTGTTTGCGATGATGGTCCCGGAGACCTTCGGCGGCCACGAAGCAGACCTCGACACGTTCTTCGAGGTGACGCTCATCCTCTCGCAGGCTGATCCCGCGATGGGCTGGCTGCTCGGCTTCTACATCGAGCACAACTACTGGGCCTGCGGCTTCCCCGCGAGCTTCCAGAAGGAGCTGTTCGCCGATGCGAACTACTGCCTCGCTCCGGCCACCCTGAATCCGGGCGCGGGTTCCGCCGAGAAAGTCGACGGCGGGTACCGCCTCAGCGGCCAATGGCAATGGGGCACCGGCATCCTCCACGCCGACTGGGTGTTCGCGGGAGCGATGGTCGCCGACGCCAATGGACGCCCGAGTCCACAGTTCTTCGCCCTGCCGATCGACGACGTCGAGCCCATCGACACGTGGTTCATGGCCGGGATGTGTGGCACCGGTTCGTGGGACTTCCGCATCGACGATGCCTTCGTGCCCGACGACAGGGTTACGCCGATGCTCGAACTCATGAATGCATCTGGCGAGGCTGCTGAGTTGTACGACGGCGATCTGTACCGCACGCCGCTGATTCCGATCCTCGCGTTCGCTGCGGCGACCCCGATGCTCGGCGCCGCCAAGATGGCGCTCTCCGAGTACCAGTCGCAGGTCAGCGCAAAGATCGTGGCTGCGACCGAAGCGGTCGGTGGTCCCGAGCGCACCGTCGGCAAGCCATCGGTGGCGGCGAGAGCAGCGCTCACCATCGAGGCCGCCGAACTGCTGATCCGTCAGGTGCTGGCCGAGGTGATGGAACAGCGCAACGCTGCGTCGATTGAAACGCGCAGCGCCTGGCAAGCCCGCATGAGCCATGCCGTGTTCATGTGTCGAGAAGCGATCCAAGACATCTGTTCGGTGACCGGGGCCAGCGGGAGCCGGCTCGACAATCCGATCCAGCGCGCCTTGCGAGACATCACGACCGCGTCGAACCACGTCATCTTCGACCGCGAGGTTCGCTACGCCGACTACGGCCGCCTCCTCACCGGTCAGCCGATCCAGAACCTGCTCATCTAGTCGTCCACTCCCTCGAACGGCGAGCGAGCGCATCGCCAGGAGCGGCACGCGAGTCGCGTCCGCGAGTCGACCGGCTCGACCGTTCCGGCTACGGATTTAGTTGCACTGTTAACTATTTGCTCCTATCGTTTCACTTCAAGCTTTAACTATTCGGAAGTTGTGTCATTGCGGCACTTCCCGACCAAACGATCAAGGAGCCCTCGATCATGAACACCGTCCTTTGGGTTGTCGCCAGCCTGCTCGCCCTCTCGTTCGTCGCAGCCGGACTCATGAAGCTCACGACGAACAAGGAGGACCTCAGGGACAAGATGCCGTGGGTCGACGACTTCACCGATGCACAGGTGAAAGGGATCGGATTCGCCGAGTTCGCCGGGGGCATCGGCCTCGTTCTTCCCGCCGCAATCGACGTGGCACCGGTGCTCAGTCCGATCGCAGCAGGCGGATTGACGTTGACGATGGTCGGTGCGGCCGCGGTCCATGTTCGACGCGGCGACGGCTTCGCCGCAGCGATACCAGCCATCGCACTCGGTGCCCTTGCACTCTTCGTCGCCGTCATGCGATTCGGCCCCGAGTCGTTCTGATGACCGAGCGACAGACGAGGCGATCGAGAAGATCGTCTCGGCCGTCGAATCTCGCCAAGATGGCGCGATGACCAACGACGACGTCCAATGGCTCGACGATCAGGAACGGGACGCATGGATCGGCCTCATGACCGTGCTCCTCCGTGTTCCGGCCGCGCTCGATCGCCAACTCCGGTCGGCGGCCGGGATCACCCACTTCGACTACCAGGTGATGGTCATCCTCTCCGAGGCCGACGATCGAACGCTGCGGATGTCGCACCTCGCCGACCTGACCGAAGGCTCGTTGCCGCGGCTCTCTCAGGTCGTCGCACGACACGAAAAGGCAGGGTGGATCGTGCGTCACCCCGACCCGGACGACGGCCGATCGACCCTCGCGACACTCACGGATGCGGGATTCGACACCTTGGTCGCCGCTGCCCCCGGCCACGTCGAAGAGGTCCGCCGCCTGGTCTTCGACCCTCTTTCCAAGGCTCAGATCGGCCAGCTCGCCCGCATTGCGGACTCGATCATGGCAGGGCCGGCGAGCGGGTCCGATCCTCGCCCCGAACGCAAGCACAAGCACGAAGACAAGCACGAAGACAAGCACTGACACGACGACAGATCGCGAAGAAGACACATGCTCAAAGCCACGCTCATTGGAACCATCGGCGCCCTGGTCGCCGTCACGCTGACCGTCCTGATCGCCGATGCCATCTCCGGACCGCTGATGGTGACGTCACCGGGCGCAGACGCTCCCGAAGAACTCGCACTGTCGGCAGCGCTGTTCGGAACCGTTGCTGGTGGGATCGCCGGCCTCGTCCTCGCCGCTCTCTGCGGCCGGCTGCTCGGGGCGAAGGCCACCACGGCCTTCCTCGCCATCTGCTTGGTCGGACTCGTCGCCTATGGGGCGTTCTCGTTCAGCGCGACGGAGGAGATCGCGACCGGCGCCTGGCTCAACGCGATGCACGTCGTGGCCGCGATTCCGATCGTCGGACTGCTCGCGGCCGAGCTCATCGACCGCCCGCTCAGCCCGTGAAGAGTCCTCCGGCCGGGTGAAGGATCTGGCCGCTGAAGTAGGACGACTCGTCGCTCGACAAGAACAGCGCCGTGCTGGCGATCTCCTCGACATCGCCGAGGCGGCCCATCGGCGTCATCGCCATCATCATCTGCTTCGACTCCTCCATCGACGCCATGCGAGCGGTCATCGGCGTCTCGATGAACCCGGGCCCGATGGCGTTGACGCGAATGCCATGCTCTGCCACCTCGAGCGCGAAGGCCTTGGTCAGCATCCAGACGCCTGCCTTCGACACGCAGTAGTCGACGGCGCCCCGCAGCGGGACCTTCGCCGCGACCGATGCGATGTTGACGATCGTGCCGCCGTTGCCAGCCTCGATCATGGCCTTGGCCGCCAGCTGGTTGGCCAGCATCACGCCGGTGAGGTTGACGTCGAGCATGCGCTGCCACTCCTCCACCGACTGCGTCAGCATCCCGTCGTAGGCCCGCTCGGTCATTTCGCCGCTGACGTAGCCGGCATGCGACAAGCCAGCGGCGGCGACGACGGCGTCGACCCGTCCGTACTTGTCGAGCGCAGCCTGAAACATCGCCTCGTTGTCGACGAGGGTCGAGGCGTCGGCTCGGACCGCGTGGGCGGTGCCTCCGTCCGCCTCGACCTCGGCGACGGCGGTCGCGAGCAGCTCCTCGTTGAGGTCTCCGAGCACGACCGACGCGCCCTCGGCCACGAACCGCTTCGCCGTGGCCCGACCGATACCGCTCGCTCCCCCGGTGATCACCGCCACCCTTCCTTCGAGCTGGCCATCGACTGTCATCGTCATCCCCTTGTCCAGCCGCAACGTGCGGCCGCCACAGCCTGCCCGCACTCCGAGCGCCGGGCGAATCGGCCCCTCGGAAGCGATCAGGCTCGGGTGGGGGTGAACACCTTCGCCACCGTCGGTGAGGTCATCGAGCGCAACAGAGCCGAGTAGCCAGGCGCGAACCGAGTCTCGTCGCCCGGACGCATTTGTCGCGACGTTTCGGCGACGAGGTGGTCGCTACTCGACGCGATGACGGCGACTCCCGGCGGCCCAGTGAGGTCGCCCGGGTCGGTGTCTTGGCGTCCGATCGAATAGATCGTCTGCCAGACCTCGCCTCGGTCGCAGAACTGCTCGGTCTCACCAAATGCATTCTCACCGGTCTGTCCCCACGGCAGCGTCGGCTTTCGTTGACTCTCGATGACCTCGACGACCAGAGAGACCGCATCGGTGCGCAGACCGGGGATCGGCTGACGATCCAAGGGGTTGCAGCCGAGGAGTATCGACTCACCGAGACGTAGGTTGTTGACCCTCGCCGTGTCGCCGGTCGCGAACGCCCAGTCGAGATTCGCCGAGTTCCCGCCAGATACGACCGGAATGGCGACACCGAAGGTCTCCTCGAGCGAGTCCGCGAGCCCCGAGAGCAGCGTCATGTTCGAGCTGCTGGGCTCGACGCCACTGCGACACGCCAGGTTTGCGCCCAGGCCGCCGAGCTCGAGGCCAGCGAGCTCGAGCACATGACGCGCCACCTCGTGCAGCCGGTCCGGCATGATCCCCTCGCGCAGGTCGCCGAGCTCGACCATGAGCATCACGTCATGGCACCGCCCGGCAGCGAGGGCCGACACCGACAGGGCGGTCAACACCTCCACTTCGGTGTTCGCGCTCATGACGTCAGCATCGACGACTCGGTCGATCTCGCTCGGTGCGGGAGAGCGCAGGAGGAGCATCGGAGTCTCGATCCCGGCCCGCCGCATTCGCTCGATGTTGACGATCCGCGAGTCGCCGAGAACACACAGATCGTTCAGCGCCTCGGCCAGTTCCGGTGCTCCGAGCATCGCCTTGGTCACGCCGGTGACCGACATCCCGACGTCGGCACAACGGGACAGGAGTTCTCTGGCGTTGCTGCCGATCGCGTCGAGGTCGACCTCGATCCGCAGTCCGGTCACCCGACCGCGGTCAGCGGGCCGAGAGACAAGCCGGGGAATGCGGCGAACACCATGTCGAGGAGCCGGCTCGTCGGTCTGTCGATCGCATCGGTCACCGGAACCCCGAGCTCCAGTTCGTACGCGACGATCGCCGCGTCGACTTCCCCATCGGTCATGTCCTCGTGGTTCAGGGTCAGGCCGATGACCTTCGTATCGGCGAAGGTCTGGATTAGCCTGATCTCGTCGTCCGGCCTCGGCATCGTGAACGACGGAAAGTCGCTGAGCGTCTTGCGCGCCGGCGCATGCTGCAGGATGACGGCCTCGGGACGGCTGCCGCGCAAAATCGCGGTCGAGCTCAGGTATGTCGGGTGACTGAGCGCGCCCTGGCCCTCGACGACGATCACATCGGGGCGATC
>CALLIQ010000321.1 GCA_938008925.1 uncultured Acidimicrobiales bacterium | reverse complement strand
GAGTCGATGGCGACGCCCGCCTTGCCGACGTCGCCGACCACGCGGGGATGATCCGAGTCGTAGCCGCGGTGTGTCGCCAGGTCGAAGGCGACCGACAGACCCATCTGGCCAGCGGCCAGGTTGCGCCGGTAGAACGCGTTGGACTCCTCGGCGGTGGAGAAGCCGGCGTACTGGCGAATTGTCCACGGCCGGTTCGTGTACATGGTGGCTCGAGGCCCACGAACGAACGGTTCGAAGCCGGGCAAGGTACCGAGGTGCTCGGCCCGATCGAGATCACCCTCGGTGTAGAGGGGCTTGACGTCGATGCCTTCGGGCGTCTCGACGATGAGATCGGCCGGGTCTTTCCCCCGCAATTCCTTCGCCGCAACCTCGTTCCACTCCGGAGAGGTGGAGGGGCCGGACGGTTCGGAGGTGTCGTCGTCGTGGTTCACGGCGGACATGGTACGCGACCTGTCGCCCGGCAATAGAGTCGATCGTCATGCCGGCGACCGATCAAGCCAAGCGCCGCCTCCGCATCGGTCTCGATGTGACGCCTCTGGCCGCTCCGCTCACGGGGATCGGGGTCTTCGCCGACCGACTGCTCCGTGGACTGGCCGACTCCGAACGAGTCGACCTCGTCGGGTTGGCATTCACCGCTCGTGGCCGTGCGGTGTTGCGAGAGACGCTCCCCGCTTCGGTGTCGTTGGCTCGCCCGATTCCTGCGGCAGTCGGTCGGCGAGCGTGGTCTCGGGGTGACCGACCGGACGTGTCGGCGCTTGCGTCGAACCTCCGGGTCGTCCACGGCACGAACTTCATCACGCCGCCGTCGAAGCACGCGACCGAGCTCGTGTCGATCCACGACATGGGGCCGTGGTTGACCCCCGAACTCAGCGGCGAGGTCGCCACCGACCTGCCACTCCTCGTCGATCGATCGCTCGCTCGAGGCGCTCACGTGCACGCCGACTCGCACTTCGTCGCCGAACAGGTCGTGGCCGAACTCGACGTCGCGCCGGAGCGGGTCCACGTGATCCATCTGGGTGTCGATCCAGCTCCGGACCGTCCGGCGCCGATGCCCGCCGAGCTCGCCGATCGGATCGGGGGACGGCCGATAGTCGTCGCTGTCGGCACGATCGAACGGCGGAAGGGGTTCGATCGTCTCGTCGAGGCGTTCGCCGATCTCCTCGACGAGGTGCCGGGTTTGTGCCTGGTCCTCGCTGGAGGGCACGGCAACGCGTCGCTCGCCGTCGAGGCAACGATTCGACGTCATCGGCTGGTCGATCAGGTCATCGTGACCGGCTACGTGTCCGACGACGACAAGGCGGCGTTGCTCAGAGATGCCGAGGTCGTGGTCTCGAGCGCCATCCACGAAGGGTTCGGCTTCGTTCCGCTCGAGGCGATGGCGGTCGGTACACCGGCCGTCGCGACCGCAGGCGGGTCGATCCCGGAGATCTGCGGCGATGCCGCATCGCTGGTGCCGGTCGGCGACGGCGACGCACTCGCCGCCGCCATGCACCGGGTCGTGACCGACGACGCACACCGGGCGGAGCTCATCGCGGCCGGGTTGGAGCGGGCGGCTGCCTTTTCGTGGCAAGCCACCGTCGAGGGCTTCCTCGAACTCTACGAAACGATCGCCTGAGCCTCGCAGAACCCGGCATGCCAGCGGGGTAGGGTCGCGTCGATGCCTGGCGAGAAGAAGCACTTCGTGATCATCGGTGGCGGCCCCGGAGGGACGGCGTGCGCCACGCACGCAGCCCGTCTCGGCGCCGACGTGACCCTCATCGAGAAAGACATCGTCGGGGGCGCCGCGCATCTGCTCGATTGCATCCCCTCCAAGGCGATGATCGCCACCGGTGGCGCCATGTCGGCGATGAAGGAAGCGACGGCCATGGGCCTCGCGAAGGTCGACGTCGAGCTCGACTTCGACGCCCTGAGAGATCGCATCACCCACATCGAAGACCATCTCGAGCACTCCGTCACGACCCTGCTGGCGAGTCAAGGCGTTCGGGTCATCGAGGGGGCTGGTCGCCTGACCGGCACCCACACCGTCGTGGCCGAGCCGAACGACGGCAGCGATCCGATCGAGCTCACGGCCGACATCATCGTCTTGTCGACCGGTAGCCGCCCTCGCGTGCCCGACTGGGCGCCGATCGACGGCGTCCACGTACTCACGACCCGAGATGCCTACCCGCCCCCGGAGTTGCCCGATCACTTGATCGTCATCGGATCCGGTGTCACCGGCGTCGAGTTCGTCCACATGTTCAACAGCTTCGGTTCGAAGGTCACCCTCGTCGTGAGCCGCAACCAGGTGCTGCCGGGCAAAGATCCTGAAGCCGCCGCGGTTCTCGAGCAGAGCTTCCTCGACCGTGGTGTGAAGCTCCTGATGGGAGCGCGAGCCGAGAGCATCGAGCTCGTCGACGAAAACACCGACACCGAACGGGTCGTCGTTCGGTGCGACGACGGTCGTGTCGCCGAGGGTTCCCACGTCTTGTTGGCGATCGGTTCGATCCCGAACTCCGAGCACCTCGGCCTCGAAGCCGCCGGTCTCGAGAGCGAATGGGGCTACGTCACCGTCGACCACAACTGTCGGTCCAACCTCGACCACATCTACGCCGCCGGCGATCTGTCCGGGAAGCTGCCGCTGTCATCGGTGGCCACCACCCAGGGCCGCAAGATCGCTGAGCACGCCATGGGGCTGCATCAGGGGCCCCATCGTCACCTCGACTACGACAAGGCCGCGTCGGCGATCTTCACCGATCCCGAAATCGCCGACGTCGGACTTGCCGAAGCCGATGCGTTCGCATCCGGCCGCAAGGTCCGGGTCACCAAGGTGCCGTTCTCGCTGTCGGCCAAGGCGATGATCAACAACGACTCCCGAGGCTTCGTGAAGATCGTGTCGGATCCGAACACCGGCGTCGTGCTCGGTGGCACGATCGTCGGACGCCATGCCGCCGAGCTCATCTCGGTGCTGGCCCTCGCAGTCACCGCCCGGCTCACCGTCACCGACCTCGTCGAGTCCCTGTTCGTTCACCCGGCGCTGGCAGAAGTGCTCGGAGAGGCAGCCGAGTGATCTGGTTGTTGGCAGCCGACGCGGGGGAGGGCGCCAGCAACCTCATCAAGACGGAGACAGCGGCGGTCATCCTCATCGCCATCGCGGCCGGTGTCGCCGTGCTCGCCAGACGATTCGAGTTCCCGTTCACCGTCGCCCTGGTGATCGCAGGGTTCTTCGCCACCACGCTCGGCGATCTCGTCGCCGTCGACGTCTCACCAGACCTGATCCTCTTCTTGCTCGTCCCGCCGCTGTTGTTCGAAGCGACGCTGCACATCCCGTGGCCCAAGCTGAAGGCGGAGTTGTTCGGCGTCCTCGTCGTGGCCCTCGTCGGCACGGCGATCGGCACGCTCGCCATCGGCGCACTCGTCCACGTCGGCCTCGATCTGCCGTGGCCCGCCGCCTTCGCGTTCGGCGCCTTGATCTCGGCGACCGATCCGGTCGCCGTCATCGCGTTCTTCAAGTCGCTCGGCACACCGAAGCGGCTCAGCGTGCTGGTCGAGGGCGAGTCGCTGTTCAACGACGCTGTCGCCGTCGTGGCGTTCGGACTCGCTGTCGCTGTCGCCGAGGGCGAGGCGTTCACGCTCGGGGGAGCAGCGGCCGACTTCTTCGTCATCTCAGCCGGTGGCATCGCCGTCGGTCTGGTGCTCGGCTACGTCGTGAGCGAGGTGGTCCTCGCCCGGGTCGACGACGCCCTGATCGAGACCACCACGACGATGGCGCTCGCCTACGGCTCGTTCCTCGTCGCAGAGGAGTTCGGCCTGATCATCGGCCAGGACGGCCTGCACTTCTCCGGGATCTTGGCCGTGGTCGTCGCCGGGCTGATGCAGGGCAACATCGGCGTGCACAACACGTCGCCGACCACCCGAAACACACTCGAGCAGTCGTGGGAGCTGCTGACCTTCCTCGTCAACTCGCTCGTCTTCTTGTTCATCGGTTTGACGATTCGGCCATCCGACCTGCTCGACGAGCTCCCCGCCGTGTTGCTTGCGGTCGTCGGTGTCGTCGCGCTGCGCTTCGTCCTCATCTACGGGCTCTCGTACTTCAACGGAACGGTGAAGCCCGACCGCAAGGTCCCGCTGTCGTTCCAGCACGTGATGTTCTGGGGTGGTCTGCGAGGTGCGATCTCGCTGGCTCTCGCTCTCACGCTCTCCGACGAGGTCTTCAGCGAAGACACCGTCCAGACGATTCGGGTGATGACCTTCGGCGTCGTGTTGTTCACCCTTCTGGTTCAGGGCACCACGATCGGCCCGCTGATCCGGCGGCTTGGCCTCGCCGGCAAGGACGACATCCAGCTCGCCCAACAGCGTCTGCAGGCCCGCATGGTGATGAGCCGGGCCGCCCAGAGCGAGATCGGCCGGCTCGGCGCAGACGGGGTCATCGATGCAAGCCTCGCCGACGCCATGAACCGGGCCTACGCCGCCGACGTCGCCGAGCACAACGACGCGATCAGCGGCCACGTGCGTTCCTACCCCGAAGTCGAGTCGGCGATGGCGCTCAAGGCCCGTCGCGATGCCCTGACCGTCGAGCGGAGCGCGCTCGGCGACACCGTCCGGACCGGTCTCATCGATGGTGAAGTGGCACGTGAGCTGAACGCCGAGATCGACGCACGAGCCGCCGCGCTCGACGTGATCGAAGACCGTTGGGGTCTCGACCTCGACGCCGATCACGACGTGAGCGAACTGGCCGACGGCCTCGAGGGAGTCGTCAGAAGCGAGCTGACCTGGTTGCGCGACGTACGAGCCGCTCTCGAGCCCTAGCGGGCTCGATCGCTTCTGGCCTTTCCTCGCTGGCGCTCGGAAACGCCGGCCTTGGCTCGGGCACGCATTGCGCTTGGAAACGCCGCCTTGGCTCGGGCCCGTATTGCGCTCGGAAACGCCCTGCGTCGGAACTGTTACTCGATCACGGCGACGACGTCGCCGCCGCCGACGCTGTCGCCGGCTGCGACCTTGATCTCCTTGATCGTGCCGGCCTTCTCGGCGGCCACGTTGTTCTCCATCTTCATGGCCTCGAGGACAACGATCGTGTCGCCGACGGCGACCTCGGCTCCGACTTCGGCGACGACCTTCACGATCGTGCCCTGCATGGGAACGGTGACGTCGCCCGATCCGCTGCCACCACCGGCTCCGCCAGACGCGGCACGCTTGCGCTTCTTCTTGGCCGGACCGGCCGGCGCCCCTGCCGCTGACTCGGGAACCCACATGGCCACGTCGAAGCGCTTGCCGTTGACCTCGACGACGGCGTCGCGTCGGACCTTCGGCTCCGCCTCTTCGCCCTCGGCCGTCGCCGCCGGCTTCGGCGCTGCGGTGGAGCTCAGATCGAGCACCTCTTCGACCCACTTGGTCGAATGCTCGACGGCTGCGAAGTCGGCGTGCTCGACGATGGCGATGTCGGCCGGGATGGTGGTGGCGACCCCTTCGATCTCAAACTCGTTGAGCGCTCGGAGCGTTCGAGCGATGGCGATGTCGCGGGTCGCTCCGAAGCACACCAACTTGCCGACGAGGTTGTCGTAGTACTGGCTGATCTCGTCGCCCTCTTGGTAGCCGCCGTCCCAGCGCACGCCATAGCCAGAAGGCACTCGGAGCTTGGTGATGGGGCCGGGCGAGGGGAGGAAGGCGCCGCCGGCGGGATCCTCGGCGTTGATGCGGATCTCGATGGCGTGGCCCTCGACGGTGACGTCGTCCTGGGTGAACGGGAGCTCGCCGCCAGCGGCGACGTGCAGCTGCAGTGCGACGAGGTCGAGCCCGGTGACGAGCTCGGTCACGGGATGCTCGACCTGGAGACGGGTGTTCATCTCGAGGTAGTAGAAGTCGCCGTCTTCGTAGAGAAACTCGACCGTGCCGGCATTGGTGTAGTCACAGCCCTTTGCCACGGCGACCGCGGCCTCACCCATGGCGAGGGCGATGTCGTCGGGCAGCCCGGGAGCAGGTGCTTCCTCGACGAGCTTCTGATGACGACGCTGAGCCGAGCAGTCGCGCTGGCTGAGGTGGATGGCGTTGCCGTGCGAGTCGCAGATGACCTGGATCTCGATGTGGCGGGGCTTGGTCAAGTAGCGCTCGACGTAGCACTCGTCGCGGGCGAAGTAGGCCATCGCCTCACGCTGGGCGGACTCGAGCGCTTCGGGCGCTTCGTCAGCGGCGTTGACAACCTTCATTCCTCGGCCACCACCGCCGAACGCGGCCTTGATGGCGACGGGCCAGCCGTGCTCGTCGCCGAACGCCACCACCTGCTCAGGGCCGGAGAGGAACTCGGTGACGCCTGGTACGCCGTGGACGCCGACCTTCTCGGCGGCCTCTCGGGCGCTGATCTTGTCGCCCATGACCTCGATCGCTGCCGGTGGCGGACCGACGAACGCAACCCCCATCTCGGTGATGGCGCGAGCGAAATCGGCGTTCTCGGAGAAGAAGCCGTAACCGGGGTGAACGGCTTCGGCCCCCGACTTCTTGATCACGTCGAGAATGGCCTCGGTGTTGAGGTAGCTCTCGGCCGCTGTCTGGCCGCCGAGGGCATGCGCCTCATCGGCGATTCGGACGTGCAAGGCGTCGCGATCGAGCTCGGAATACACGGCGACGGTGCGAATCCCGAGTTCTTGGCAGGCTCGAATCACCCGGACGGCGATCTCGCCTCGGTTGGCGACGAGGACGGTTGAGAACGGAGGCTGTGCAGACACGGTCGTATGGTTAGCCGAGATGAGAGGTGAAAGGGAAGTACCGAGCGTCTTCCAGGCGGGGTTTTCTGAGAGTCATGTGACCGACTTCACAGGGCGGCTGCCGTGAGCGGCTGGCCGACCGGGTGGACCGTCGAACACGTGGCGGAGACCGACTCGACGAATGCCGATCTCATCGACCGAGCGAAGGGCGGCGCAGCGGCCGGTTTGGTGCGGATCACCGACCACCAGCGAGCCGGCCGGGGTCGGCAGGGCCGCGCCTGGTTCGATCGCCCGAGGGCGTCGTTGTTGATGTCGGTGTTGCTCCGTCCCTCTCCGCTCGCCGTCGAGCGCGGCGACATCGGCCTCATTC
>CALLIQ010000320.1 GCA_938008925.1 uncultured Acidimicrobiales bacterium | reverse complement strand
CGAGCCCGGGCCCAGGCCGACGAGTTCGACATCGAGCGGGTCGAGTCGACCTACGCCGACGTCTTGGCCGCCGACGACATCGATGCGGTGTACAACCCGCTGCCCATCTCGCTTCACCACGAGTGGACCATCGCGGCCCTGCGGGCCGGCAAACACGTGTTGTGTGAGAAGCCGCTCGGGTCGAACGCCGAGGAAGCGGCCGAGATCGTGCAGGTCGGGCGCGAGACCGGCCGCCACATGGTCGAGGCCTTTCATTGGCGCTATCACCCGCTCGCGACCCGCGTTCGCGAACTGCTCGACGACGGCGCGATCGGCGAGGTGCGGCGGATCGATGCCGGCTTCTCGGTCCCAATCCCGGCCGAGGACGACGTTCGCCAGAGCTGGGAACTCTCCGGCGGCGCCCTGATGGATCTCGGCTGCTACCCCGTGCAGTGGGCCCGTTTCGCTGCCGGTACCGCGGGCGCCGTCACCGCCTGTTCGATGACCGAAGGCCGACCGAAGGTCGACATCGACACCGAGATCATGGTCGAGTTCGCACCGCCGCAACCAGGCGGTCAGCCGATCGCCGGTCATCTCGTCACGTCGATGAAGCCGGGCGTGGAACGCGCCGCCTGGTTGACCGTCGAAGGAACCACCGGCGTGATGGAGGTGACCAACCCGCTCGCACCGCACACGGGGAACCGCTTGGTCGTCACGCCGAGGAGTGATGGTTCGTCGGCGATCGACGAGGAGGTCGGCGGTCGGTCGACCTACCACCATCAGATGGAGGCGTTCCGGGATCTCGTGCTGCATGGCGGTGGCCCGTTGCCGACCGGCGGCGAGGACTCGATCGCCACGATGCGCCTCATCGACGACGCCTATCGGGCCGCTGGGCTTCCCCCGCGGGGAACGGTCCATACTCTCCCGGACTAGCCCGACCCCACCTCTTCGAGTGGGCGTAGGTTCGGCGGATCCTCTTGGCTCATTGGCGGCCGAGGCCTGAATCGCTCGACGACGCGCCGGCCGGCGCGTTCGATCGGGATCGCGATTGCGAAGAGGCCCATCGCCACGATGCCGTCGAGCCACCAGTGATGACCGGTGGCCGAGACGACGAAAACGGTGATGGGGAAGTGAAGGGCGACGAGCCAGCGCCAGGTGCTCGTGCTCGCGACCACGACGCCGATGCCGACGACGCCGGCCCAGGCGACGTGGATCGAGGGCATCGCCACGAACTGGCCGGAGAGGCCGGTTCCAACAGGGCCGTAGACCGACATGCCGTGGATGTCGGACAGGTCTACAAAGCCCGCGTCGGTGAGGAAGCGGGGCGGTGCGACCTTCCAGAAGCGGATGACGAGGCAGCCGGCCGTCGTCAGCGCGAGCAGGTTTCGCCACCGGTCGTAGCGATCGCGGTGGCGCCAGAACATCCAGATGAGGAACGCGATCGTCGCCGGCACGTGCACCGCCGCGTAGTAGGCGACCGATGACCAGCCGACCCATCCGTATTCGATGGCGAACTCCTGGAGCCGGAGTTCACTCGGGATGCCGATGGCGTCCTGCACCTCGATGATGCGCTCGGCCCGCTCGATCGCGCCCTCCGACTGATTGAGCGGCAACTTCTTGGCCGATTGCCACAGGCCGTAGAGGCCGGTCAACACGATCAGTTCCTGCACCACCGGAAGCACGACGTCGAGCCGAAGTGGGTGGTTCGCTCGCTGGTTCGTCGCGAACGACCGAAGGGCCACGAACACCATGGTCAACACGAGCGTGGTGAACCACGCCTGCTGCCAAGTCGGCCACGGGAGTCCGGCGGCGATCACCGAGCGTCCGAATCAGAACGTGATCGCACAGCGTTTACCCGTCGCGTCGACGTCGTCACCGAGCGATTCGGCCCTCCCGAGCGCCACCCTGACAGCGGTGGTGGTGTTGGCCATGGCATCGATCACATCGGTGATCGGTGCTCGTGTCGGTCGGTCGGTGGCCATCAGCTCCTCGAGGTCCGCGCCGAACGTAGCGGCGAGCAACGCCAGGCGTTGTTCGCGCCCGTCCAGTGTCGCTTTCGGGTGCTCGAGCGGGGCGCCGTTCAGTCGTGCGAAGGCGAGCTCGGGGTGGGCTTCGGCGATCGCGGTCTGATCGTCGGGCGTCACGAGCTCGTCGAGTTCGCGGATCTTCGGGATGAGGTTGTAGGCCTGCTTCGAAAGCGCCTTGCCGCAGCGCGCTCGGGAACGTTCGCACGCATCGGCGTAGTCGTCGGCGGCGAGGGTGGTGCGCAGCGGCGTCGGAAAGACCGACGATCGGCGAGGACCCAGGCGCTGTCGAGCCAGCACGTCGGCTCGGCGCGGGTGATGGTCGAGAAGACCGATCGGCATGTCGATGGCGGCCGCTGCGAGGCGGCCGCCCCGTACTCGCTCGACCAGGTCGCCGAGCGTCTCTGCGAACTCGATGGTCACGTCGTCGAGTTGCGCGCTGGCCTCGACGATCGCCCAACCGCCGGGCGCGCCATCGACACCGGCGACGCGGATCTCACCGTCCGGCATCACTCAGGCCCGGCGTCGTTTTCGCCGGCATGCTCAGAGGTCGTCGATCAGTTTGAAGACCTCGGCGTGCTCCACGCCTCCAGCGGCACCGGCCGCCCGCAACCTGCCCTCGATGCGATCGCGAAACGCCGCCATCTCGGGGCTGTTCGCGGTTGCATCTGGACCGGTCTTCATCGTCGATTCGAACTGGCTCTCGTGCGCCATCAACGCCGCGAACTTGGTGTCGAGGAAGCCGGTGACGTTCTCGAGGTGGTCGGGCTCGTCCGCTTCCCACAGCAACAGGCGATCCGGGCGATGGTGGGGGAGTCCCTGATCGGGGAAGAACTTCGGGTCCCGAGCGGCGACGATGCCGTCGGTGGTGAGCCACCCGGCATTGCGGTGATCCGGGTGGAGCCGGTGACGCTTCCACGGGTCGTGGCCGAGCACGACGTTCGGTCGCGTCTCACGGATGAAGCGGGCGACTTGCTCGCGCTGTACCAGCGTCGACTCGAGCTCACCGTCTGACCATCCGAGGAAGCCGACTTGGCCGGTGGCCCCGAGGGCGGCGGCAGCGGCCCGTTGCTCGACCTGGCGGGTGGCGATCAGTTCGGTCTCGTCGGCGTTCGGGTCCCACGTGCCCTTCGAGCCGTCGGTGCACACGAGAACGTGGACTTCGCACCCGTCGGCGGCCCACTTGGCGAGTGTCGCCCCGCAGCCGAAGTCGACGTCGTCGGGGTGGGCGCCGATGGCGAGCGCGCGCTCCGGCGTCGGGAGATCGGTGCTCGTCACGGTCATGCGAACCGGGGCGGGGGTGAGGGGGTTCTGCGCTTCGGCCATGTGGGGATCCTGGTCGTCGGT
>CALLIQ010000319.1 GCA_938008925.1 uncultured Acidimicrobiales bacterium | reverse complement strand
GGCGCCCGCCATCGTGCAGAAGCTGACCAGGACGGACCTCTCCCAGGTGAAGGGCTACTGGTTTACCGAAGGCGAGGTCGCCGGCCGGCAGATGATCATCGCTCGCACGGGCTACACCGGTGAGGACGGCTTCGAGCTGTTCTGTGGGTCGGACGATGGCGCGTCCACCTGGGAGGCACTCATGGATGCTGGCGCCGCCGATGGCCTTGCTCCGACGGGGCTCGGTGCCCGCGACACGCTTCGGCTCGAGGCGAGCCTGCACCTCTACGGCAACGACCTCGACGAAACCATCAGCCCGATCGAGGCTGGGTTGCGTTGGACGGTTCCAAAGCGCCGACGAGAGGCCGCCGACTTCCCCGGCGCCGAACGAATTCTCGCCGAGCACGCCGATGGGACGAGCCGAATCCGCGTCGGCCTCAGCGTCGACGGCAAGCGTCCCGTCCGCGACGGCAGCCCGCTGCTGGATCTCGAGGGCGAACCGATCGGCGTCGTGACGAGCGGCGGTTACGGCCCGAGCGTCGAAGCCCCGATCGCCATGGGCTTCGTTCCCCCCGAGGTGGCGGAACCCAGCACCCAGCTCCTCGCCGACGTGCGAGGCAAACACCAACCCGTCACCGTCACCGACCTTCCCTTCTCCCCCCACCGCTACCACCGAGCCCCCAAGGCAGCATCATGAGCACCACACCCGAGACCGCACTCGACACCCACCGCTTCGCACTCGACACCCATCGCTTCGCACTCGACACCCATCGCTTCGCTCCCCGCCACGTCTCCCTCACCGACGCCGAGCGGGCCAAGATGCTCGCCGACCTCGGCTACGAGACCGCAAGCGATCTACTCGAGGCCGCCGTGCCGGAGATCATCCAGACCGACGAGCCGCTCGCACTCGATCCGGCCCTCACCGAGACCGAAGCGCTCGCCGCCCTCCAGGCCATCGCCGACAAGAACACCGTCGCCACCTCGCTGCTCGGCACCGGCTGGAACGACTGCATCACTCCGGCCGTGATCCGTCGCAACATGATCGAGAACCCCGCCTGGTACACCGCGTACACGCCCTACCAGCCCGAGATCAGCCAGGGTCGGCTCGAGATGCTGGCCACCTTCCAGACGATGGTCGCCGACCTCACCGGCTGTGAGATCGCCAACGCGTCGATGCTCGACGAGGCCACCGCCGCCGCCGAGGCCATGACCATGCTGCGCCGGGCCGACAAGACCAAGCGACCCGGCTTCTTCGTCGATGCTGAGTGCCATCCCCAAACCATCGCCGTGCTCGTCACCCGGGCCATGCCGCTCGGCATCGAGCTCGTGATCGGCGACCCGACCACCGACCTCGTCGCCGACGAGATCTACGGCGCCATCTTGGCCACGCCGGGTTCCACCGGCCGCGTCCTCGACGCCGCGCCGATCATCGACGCGTGCCACGAAGCCGGCGCTGGTGTCGCCGTCACGACCGACCTCTTCGCCTGCACGCTCATGACCCCTCCTGGCGAGCTCGGCGCCGATGTGGTCGTCGGTTCGGCCCAGCGCTTCGGCGTGCCACTGGGGTTCGGCGGCCCGCACGCCGGCTTCATCGCAACTCGCGAGAAGATGGCTCGCAGCCTGCCCGGCCGGCTCGTCGGCCTGTCGGTCGACTCGAACAGCAACCCGGCCTACAGACTCGCCCTTCAGACCCGCGAGCAACACATCCGTCGTGAGAAGGCGACCTCGAACATCTGCACCGCCCAGGCACTGCTGGCTAACGTCGCCGCCGCCTACGGCTGCTGGCACGGCCCGGAAGGCCTCACCGAGATCGCCGGACGGATCCACGAGCTCACCGGCCGACTCGCCGCGGCGCTCACCGCTGGCGGCATCGAGGTGAACGACACCTTCTTCGACACGGTGACCGCGACGGTCCCCGCCGGTGCCGACGCCGTGATCGCGGCAGCGGCCGAAGCCGGCATCAACCTGCGCCGGGTCGACGACGACCTCGTCGGTGTGACCCTCGACGAGACCACGACGCTCGACACCGTTCTCGCCGTCGCCGAGGCGTTCGGCGTGAGCCTCTCCGATGCCTCGCCGACATCGGCGTTCGGCGTCGCTCGCACGACCGAGTTCATGACCGACGAGCGCTTTCATCGCTACCGGGCCGAGCACGACATGCTGCGTTGGCTCCGCCGTCTCAGCGATCGCGATCTCGCCCTCGATCGCACGATGATCCCGCTCGGGTCCTGCACGATGAAGCTCAACGCGGCGGCGGAGATGGAGCCGATCACATGGCCGTCATTCGCAGCCATTCATCCGTTCGCGCCGGAGGCCCAGAGCGAGGGCTACCGAGAGCTCATCACCGACCTCGAATCGATCCTGGCCGAGATCACCGGGTATGACCGTGTCTCGCTGCAGCCGAACGCCGGCAGTCAGGGCGAGTACGCCGGACTGCTCGCCATCCGGGGCTATCTCGACAGCCTTGGCGAGACGGATCGAGACGTCTGCCTGATCCCGAGTTCGGCCCACGGCACGAACGCTGCGTCGGCGGTGATGGCCGGTATGCGAGTGGTCGTCGTGGCGTGCAACGAGCGAGGCGACGTCGACCTCGACGATCTCGACGCCAAGATCGAGGCGAACGCCGACCGCCTCGCCGCGCTCATGATCACCTATCCGTCGACCCA
>CALLIQ010000318.1 GCA_938008925.1 uncultured Acidimicrobiales bacterium | reverse complement strand
AGCAAAAGGCCAGTGCCACTGGCAAGATCGTAGCGTGGCAAAACGGCGGTCGTATCGCGTGGAGCCCCCGTGATACGGTATCGCTGACGCGTTCGGGGTTTTCCGGTAATCCGGTTGGTTTCAGGTCTGTCAAATTGATCGCTGAGGCGGCGGCCGCCTTGCGTCGGGTTCGCCGATCCACCTCGGCCCGCCCCGTCACCATCGCCGGGCGCGTCGACGACGCGACGCGAAACCAGGCCTACGCCGACGCATCGGTCGTCGTTGCCCCCGCGCTCCGTGAGGACTACGGACTCACAGCGCTCGAAGCCATGGTGTGGGGGAAACCCGTCGTCGTGTGCCGCGACGGCGGCGGCTTGGTCGAGATCGTCGAATCGACGGGGGCGGGACTCGTGGTCGAGCCGACGGCATCGGCCATCGCCGATGCCGTGCAGCAGATCCTCGACGATCCCGAGTTCGCGGCCGAACTGCATGACCGGGCGTGTGCGGTCCGTTCCTCCCACACCTGGGCACGAGCGAACACGCAGCTGCTCGACGCCGTCGACGCAGCGTTGTCCTGACGCTCGACGGCCTCAGCCTGACCGGGTCTGGGTGATCCGAGGCGACGAAATGGGGAGTCCGAGGGTCCGACGCAAGCGCAACAGTGCGGCTGGCGGTTCGATCGGCTGGGCTCGCACCGGGACGTACTCGGGGTGATCGAACGGGTCGCGCATCGAACGTTCCGGCCAACGGTCGACGAACGCGGCCTGCTCGTCGTCGGTGATACCGGGCGCACGGCTCGACGTCTCGTGATGGGTGAGCACGATGTCGTGGTCCAACACGACGCGCTGGCCCGCCTCCGCCACCCTGAAGCAGAGGTCGACGTCGTTGAAATTGAGCGGGAACTCGACCGGGAAGCCGCCGACGGCATCAAATGACGAACGGGTGATGGCGAGGCACGCACCGGTCACGGCCGACACGTTCTCGATCGATGCTGGCCTCGATCGGCGATCGTCCGGATAGCCGCCGAACCGGTGCTCGATCCATCCGTCTCGGGCGACCAGACCGGCGTGCTGGACCCTGCCGTCGCCGTACAGCAGTCGGGCGCCGACCACGCCGACACCCGGGTTCGTCAAGTGCATGCCGAGGCGGTCGAGCCAATCGCCCGACACGACTTCGCAGTCGTCGTTGACGAAGACGATGTGTTCGCCTCGACTCGCCTCGACGCCCAGGTTGTTGGCGGCGGAGAAGTTGAACGGCTGCTCGTCGCGGACGACGACCACACGATCGGGGTCGAGCGAGACGAGTTGCTCACCGAGTGCTGACGGCGCCTTGGCATCGAGGACGACGACGACCTCGAAATCGTGTCGCCCGGTCGACAGGAGAATCGAGCTGACGGCGTTGACGACGAGGACGACGTCGGATCCGTCGATCACCCGCCGCGCCCCGCCGGTCAACACCACGATCGAGGCGAACGGCAGCGCGGTCTCCGTCGGCTCGAGGTGCACGCTGGCGTCTCCCCCTTCTTTCACGCGGCAGCGAGCGTGACGAGCGGCCAACACGACGTTGACGGCGTCGAGATCGCGATCGATGAACGGCGACCCATGGCGGATCGACAACACCTCCGGGACGTGAGCCACCGCCCTCGCTTCTTCTCCCGCCATGAGGGCGAGCTGGTGATGGCCGGTGACCTCCCGACCCGCGATTGGAGCTTCCCGGGCGAAGAGCACCGGGCCGAGGTCGTAGCCGAGCAAGAGTCGGTCGGGTGCCCACCCGCTCCGCAGCTCAACTCGCTCGCGGCCGGACTCCGGGCTGGTGAGGACGTTGTCGCCGTAGACGACATCGATCGTCGGATCGTCGGCGACCAGACGCCGAACACGCTCGATCGCGCCGTCGGCGTAGACCGAGTCCGGGGCGAGGAGGGCGATGAACCAGTCCCGACGGCCATCGACGTCGATGGCAAACCGGATGCGTTCGACCGTGCCGACGGGCTCGGAGCCCGGGTGTGGCGCGATCGAGCGGCTGGTCACGAGCCCCGCAGTCCCCGGAACAGCGTCACGGGTCGCATGATCGTCGAACCGATGCGCCAGGTGGTCGACGCCTTGACCGCCGCGAGCTCGTCCGCGACATCCGACGCGGCAACGCGCTCGCGTTCGATGTGCCCGACGAGCTCGTCCCACTCGCTCTGAGCCGCTCGGAGAGCAGCGAGTTCGTCCTCGAGCACTCGGCACGCGGCTTCCGCCTCGCCGGCACGGCGACCGGCTGCCTTGGTGGCGTCCCGAGCGACGGTGAGATCTGCCTCGAGCTGGGCGACGAGCTCGGTCAGCCGCTCGATCTCGCTCATCTCAGCCGCCGATCGCTCGCTGGTAGGACTCGTCGGAGACGGCCAGATCGGACGCGAGGACCAGGTCGTCGGTCACGAGCAGCTGCTCGGCCCAGAAGGCGAGGCCGGATTCGTCGGGGCTGCGGCCGAGGATCTGCTGATACAGACCCGTCACCCGGCTGCGACGAGACTCGACCGACATGTAGAAGCCGCTGGCGACATCACCGGTGGTCACCTCGCCTCGCTCGAGCTGGCCACCCCAGAACTCGAGCCCCGCGTCGTCAGCGTCACGATCGAGGAGTTCGCGGTAGAGGGACCGCACGAACGCTTCGTTCGTTCCTCCGACCCGGTCGAAGTACTCGGGCGAACCGTAGAACTGGGCGCCGATCACCTCGATCCGAACGCCAGCCGAGATCTCGCCGATCCAGAAGCTGAGTCCCGCATCGTCGGCGCCGCGGCCGAGCGCCGACTCGTAGATGCCGTCGATGACGACCCCGGCCCATTCTCGGCTCGTCGACAGCTCGTCGGTCAGCGCTCGTCGGTTGCCCGCTTCGACGTCGTCGGCCCACTCGACCCGCTCGGCGACCGAGGCCGACCGGCCGAGGAAGAGTTGATACATCGCATCGACGTAGTCAGCGTCAGCGCCCGTGGCTCCGCTACTACTCACGGGGCCCGGGGTGAACCAGTCGGAGTGCAGGCCGAACGCCCGTCGGGCTTCGTTGCCCGTCATCGAGGTGGCGCCTCGTTCGAACACGAACTCGACCGTGAGCACGCGCCCGCCGTCTTCGCCGAGTCCGTTCCGTTCCGGGACCCGCACCTCGAGCAACTGACCGAGGCCGGCGTTGTTCTCATAGGAGGTCAGGTCGACGACGATGTCCCAGTCGTGGCGGGGATTGGCCGCGGTGCTGTCACCCAGATCCTCGACGGCGGGGAAGTCACCGCCGACCGTGTAGCCACCGGTGCTGGCGGAGAACTCGGTTCGAGCGATCGTTCCGTCTGCGTAGACCCGGACGTGGCCCTCTGTGGCGGCGATGGCGGCGTCGGTGTTCGGGTGTGTGGCGAGCTCGGGATCAGAGGTCTGCCCGGCGTTGCGCTGATAGCGACCCTGATAGACCTGGCACAGAATCGTGTCGCAGGTGTCGGCGTACGGCTGCTGGCGAGTGTCGCCGGCCATCGCATAGGACCGGGCAGCCACGGCCTGGGCTTCGAGGGCGTCGGAGTCCCACGA
>CALLIQ010000317.1 GCA_938008925.1 uncultured Acidimicrobiales bacterium | reverse complement strand
GAGGGCTTGGCTGAGATCGGCGAGGAGGTCGGCGACGTCTTCGATGCCCACCGACAAACGCACGAGGTCGTCCGGCACCTCGAGGGGCGAGCCCTCGGCAGACAGGTGCGTCATCGCTCCTGGATGCTCGATGAGCGACTCGACGGCACCGAGCGACTCGGCGAGCGTGAAGAGTTCAGCCGCTTCGATGATGCGGATCGCCGCATCTCGACCACCCATCACCCGGAAGCTCACCATGCCGCCGAAGCCGGACATCTGCTTCTTGGCGGCGGCGTGACCGGGGTGTGACTCGAGGCCCGGGTACAACACGGTCGAGACCGCGCTGTGTCCTTCGAGCAGGTCGACGACCGCGGCAGCGTTCTGGTTGTGCCGGTCCATACGGACGGCCAGCGTCTTCGCGCCGCGCAGCGTGAGGTAGACGTCCCAGGGGCCGCGCACCGCGCCGACCGCGTTCTGGATGAAGCGAAGGTGCGAATCGACCTCGCCGTCGTTCGTCGCCACGAAGCCGCCGACGGTGTCGGAGTGTCCGCCGAGATATTTGGTGGTCGAGTGAACGACGATGTCGGCGCCGTGACTGAGCGGCTGCTGCAGGTACGGGGTCGCAAAGGTGTTGTCGACCACGAGCATGGCGCCGTTCGCGTGAGCGACCGCGGCGACCGCTTCGATGTCGACGACGGTGAGCAACGGGTTCGTCGGCGTCTCGACCCAGACGAGCTTGGTGTTCTCCGGCCAGTTGCCGGCGAGGTCGGACGGGTTCGTGAGGTCAGATGCCGACCAGCCGATCCCGGCGCGCCCGAACACCTTCGAGATCAATCGGAAGGTTCCGCCGTACGCGTCGTTCCCCATGACGACGTGATCGCCCGGCTCGAGGAGACGAAGAATCGCGTCTTCGGCGGCGAGGCCCGATGCGAAGTCGACGCCGAAGGCCGCGCCTTCCATCGAGGCGAAGGCACTCTCGAGCGCGGTGCGCGTCGGGTTCCCCGTTCGGGCGTACTCGTAGCCCTTGTGCTTGCCGACCGCGTCCTGAGCGAAGGTCGAGGTCTGGAACACCGGGACGGTGACCGCTCCGGTGATCGGCTCGGGATCCTGGCCAACGTGGATGGCGCGGGTCGAAAAGCCGTATGAGGGGGTGTCGTCAGACATGGTGATTCCTAGGCGGTGGCAGGGTCGAGTGAGAGGAAGGACAGCACGTCGGCTCGAGCGAGCACCGTGCGAGGGCGTCCGCCGTCGAGGACGAGGAGCGCCGGGGCGAGGTCGAGCAGATGAACGGCCAACTCGATCGGCTGGCCGATGCCGATCGTCGGCAGGCGAGGACTCATGACCTCTTCGACCGAGCGGTTCAGCACGCTGGTCTCGCCGAACGCCGACTCCATGATGCGGAGTTCGTCGATCGACCCCATCACCTCGGCCGCAGCGAGAGGCATCTCGTTCTTGGCGACGGGGAGCTGCGACACGTCGTGCTCGTGCATGAGCGTGACGACGTCGCGAACCGAGTCGGTCGGGCGCGCGTAGAGCAAGGGCGGAATGTCGCCCTCCTTTGCGGCCAGCACATCGGCCACGACGGCGCCTTCGGCGCGAAGGAAGCCGAAGCCGGCCATCCACTCGTCGTCGAACACCGTCGACAAGTAGCCGCGGCCGGAGTCGGGCGTGAGCACGACGACGAGATCGTCGGCGGTCAGTTCGCCGGCAACCTCGAGTGCGGCGTGGACCGCTGTGCCGCACGAGCCACCGATCAACAGACCCTCTCGTTCGCTGACCTTGCGGGCGGTGAGGAAGGAGTCCTGATCGGAGACGGCGATGACGCGATCGATGACCGACGGGTCATAGGTGGTCGGCCAGAAGTCTTCTCCGACGCCCTCGACCAGGTAGGGCCGACCCGAGCCGCCGGAGTAGAGAGACTGATCGGGGTCGCCGGCGATGATCTGGATGTCGGGGTTCTGTTCCTTCAAGTACCGGCCGACGCCGCTGATCGTGCCGCCGGTGCCGGCGCCGGCGACGAAGTGCGTGATCTTGCCGTCGGTCTGACGCCAGATCTCCGGACCGGTGGTCTCGTAATGCGACTGCGGGTTCGACTGGTTTGCATACTGATTCGGGCGGAACGCGTTCGGCGTCTCACTCACGAGCCGCTCGGCCGTGGAGTAATACGACGCCGGATCCTCGGGGGCGACGGCGACGGGACACACGACCACCTCGGCGCCGTAGGCCCGGAGCAGGTCGACCTTTTCCTTGCCGACCTTGTCGGTGACGACGAACTTGCAGTCGTAGCCGCGCTGGGCGGCGACGATGGCGAGACCGACACCGGTGTTGCCCGACGTCGGTTCGATGATGGTGCCGCCAGGCTTGAGCAGCCCTTCACGCTCTGCGGCGTCGATCATGAACAGTGCCGGCCGGTCCTTCGACGAACCGCCGGGATTGAACACCTCGTACTTGACGACGACGGGGCATTCGATGCCATCGACGACCTGTCGGAGGCGGACCAACGGCGTGTTGCCGATCAGGTCAAGGACTGAGTCAGCGATCTCCACGGAGCATTCCTTCCGGCTCGCAGACG
>CALLIQ010000316.1 GCA_938008925.1 uncultured Acidimicrobiales bacterium | reverse complement strand
GTCCGAGATGACGCCCGAAAGCGTCTGCATGTCTCGTCTGCGGGCTCGAATCTTCTCAAGCATCTTCATTGCGCCACCTCTTCGTGCATTGCTTAGTCGTCGGGTTTGTCGTGTTGTCTTCGTCGTGTCGCCGGTTCGATGGAGTCACGGCGTCGCCCGCGTGCCCGACTTCGACCGTCGGTGTTTCTTGTGAGCGGCTTGTCTCGTGATGCCGAGCGACTCGGCGATCTGTTGCCACGTCCAGCCCTGATCGAGCGCGGCATCGATCGCCGTCGTCTCGAGTCGGTCCGCGAGACGCCTGAGCGCGACGACCGTCCCGAGCGCCGCGTCGGGATCGTTCGGTGACGGCAACATCGCGAGTAGCTCGTCGGCGTTCTCCATGTGTCAACTTTGGTTGACGGCCGAGAACTTGTCAACCAAAGTTGACAACCAAGCCGATCGCGGAGCGTTCGGCCGCCAGATCTGGCGGGGGATCGCTCCGCCGGGGCGCGGCTCGGCGCGTTGCTGAACGGGGCGGCTGGCTAGAAGCCGAAGGCTTCGTTGACTTCGGCCATGCCGGGATCGGCGCCGAGGTCGTCTCGCTGGGTGACGAGAGCGAGCTTGGTTCTGCGGCGCAGGAAGTCGTCCGGTCGCACGATCATCTCGCGCTCGGCCATCAGCGTCAGCTCACCGCGCAGGAGGTCGCTCTCGTTCAGGACCGACTCGCCCTGCGCTGGGTCGTCGGCGATCATCTCGAGCAGTCGGAAGCTGGCCATGCCGTGCCGACGCCAGAGCACCTCGGCCATCGACTCGCCCCGTTCGATCGCTGGGGCTCGGCCGAGGCCAGCGCCGGCAGCCTTGGCATAGAAGCGTTCGCGCTCGTCTTCGCTGGGCTCGCCGAACCAGTCCGGCCGAGGCTCGCCGCCCTCGATCCCGAGCTCTTCGAGCGCCTCGGCCACTTCCTCGCCCACGTTCAGGCAATCGGTGAGCTTGCCACCGAAGATCGTGACCACCTTCCGCGGTCGGTCGATCTCCATCTCGTGCTTGCGGGAGAGTGACGTCCAGTCGGTGGTTTCCTTGTCGTCGCCGTCGTTCTTGACGACGAGCGGGCGGACACCGCACCGTTCGCTGATGATGTCGGCCTTGGTGAGCGGCTCGTCGAGATCGAGGCGAGCGTTGATTTGCTCGAGCAGAAACTCGCGATCCTCGTCGAGTACACCTTCGGCTGGGTTGTCGGTCCTGGTGTCGGTCGTGCCGATGACCGAGCGGTGGGCCATGGGGATGACGTAGAAGAGGCGGCCGGTGTCGTCGAAGAAGGCCAGGACTCGTTCGGTGTCGATCAGCTTCGGGACGATGAGATGGATGCCCTTCGAGTACACGATCCGGTGGTCGGTCTCGATCTTCCAGTCTTCGTTGAGGCCGTCGACGAAGGGGCCCGCTGCGTTCACGATCGCCTTTGCCGACGCCGCGAGGGTGCGACCGGTCTCCTCGTCGGTCATCGACACCGTCCACGTGTCACCGTTGCGTTCGGCCTTGGTGACGCTCGTGTAGTTGGCAACCGCAGCGCCGCTGTCGAGGGCGGATCGAACGAAGCTCCAGACGAAGCGAGCATCGTTGTCTCGCAGGTAGGCGTCGGAATACTCGACCCCGCCCTTGGCCGTTTCGGTGTTGACGACGGGCTCGGCCTTCTCGATCTTCGCCGGGCGGTAGTACTTGGGCGGCTTGGTCGCGAACCGCCCGATCAGCCAGTAGCCAACGGTGCCGAGTCCGGCGAGCGGGGCCGGGAATGGAGCGGTCTCGTCGAGGGTGGCGAGAAAGCGAGTCTCGGTGATGGAGGTGGGATAGGCCTTCATCAATTCGTTACGCGAGGTGCAGAGCTTCCACACGAGCGGAAGCTCGTAGTTCTCGAGGTACTTGAAGCCACCCCACACGAGGTTCGACGACTCCTGGCTCGTGAAGCTGGCGAAATCGCCTCGGTCGACGACGGCGACCGAGATGCCTCGTGCAGCGAGGGCGGCGGCCGAGACAGCACCATTGATGCCCCCACCGACGATGAGCACGTCGAAGCTTCCGCCGTCGAGCCGATCGAGGTTCTCGTCACGAAGGGTCATGAGGGTGATCCCTCCAAGTGGGAGTGCCGCGTCATTGAAGAAACGGTACCGACCAACGCCGCGACATGGCGGTTCGGCCAGTTCGAATCGACGCCATATTCGCTGGTCAGATTTCACCGTCGACGTCAGACTGCATGCATGTTGAGGGCGACGGATCTGACCAAGGCCTATGGAGAGGTCCAGGCGCTCAACGGTGCTGATCTGTCCGTCGAACCCGGTCAGGTCGTGTCGCTGCTCGGCCGCAACGGCGCGGGCAAGACGACGATGCTGTCGATCATCGCCGGACTCCTTCGACCGGACGCCGGCTCGGTTGAACTCGGCGGCATCGATGCGCTGGCGAAACCGGAGGCTGCGGCCAAACTCCTCGGCATCGCTCCGCAGGAGACCGGCATCTACACCGTGCTGACCGTTCGCCAGAACCTCGAGTTCTTCGGCGAGTTGTCGGGCCTGAACGGGTCGGCGAGAGCATCTCGAGCGAGCGAGGTGGCCGAGCAGCTGGGACTCACGTCGCTGCTCGACCGCCGTGCGGGCAAGCTCTCGGGCGGTGAGGCTCGCCGGCTGCACACCGCCTGCGCCCTCGTGCACGCGCCCAAGCTCTTGATGCTCGACGAACCGACCGTCGGTGCCGACGTCGCAACCCGACTCCAGTTGATCGAGGCGGTCCGTGGGCTCGCCGCCGAGGGCGCCGCGGTCGTGTACACCACGCACTACCTGCCGGAGGTCGAGGCGCTGGATGCGGACATCGTCATCATCGACGATGGTCGAGTGTTGGCCGAGGGGACGCGCGAACAGCTCGTCGCCGAGCATGAGCTGCGCGGGCTTCGATTCGTCGTGGACGGTGGTCTCCCGAGCGGTCTCCAGTGGGACGTGACCGAGGTGGGGGAGGGCACGTATCGAGTCCTGGGCGACCTCGACATGCGCGACCTGCTCGCAGCTTTTGGTCCCGAGTCCGATCGCCTCGTCTCGGTCGAGGCTCTCAAGCCAGACCTCGAGACGGTCTTCCTCGCCGTGACCGGCAATCGGCTCGACGCCGAACCCGATGGCGGTCCCGACGCCCGGGCCGCAGCACAAACGACCGAGGAGGTCGGGTCATGAGTGCCGCACTCGCCGTGACGAAACTCCAGATTCGCATCGTGCGAAACGACCCGTGGTTCCTCGTGATCATGTTCGGCATGCCGCTCGTGGTGATGCCGTTGTTCAAACGGACGATGAGCCTCTCGCTGATCGACAGTGGGTTCGACGGTGCGACCGGTGCCGAGCAGGTCGTTCCCGGGCAGGTGATCCTGTTCGGCTTCTTCGTCGCTGGCTCAGTCGGGTTTTCCCTCTATCGCGAGCACGGCTGGAAGACCTGGGATCGGCTCCGGGCGTCGGCTGCTTCGTCGCGGTCACTCCTCGCGGGGTTCGGTATCCCATGGATCCTGTTGCACCTGGTGTGGCAGGTTGCGCTGTTCGTCGCCGGCGGTGTCGCGCTCGGTCTTCGCTTCAACGGCGGTTCGCCGTTGGCGGCGCTGCTCGTGATGTTCGCTTACTCGTGTTGCGTCATCACCCTGATCTTGCTGCTGGCGGCAACGCTTCGAACGGTCAACCAGATGAGCGCCGCCCAGAACGTCGGGGCGATGGTGCTCGGCGGACTCGGCGGCGCCCTCGTTCCGCTCGAGCAGTTGCCCGGCTTTGCGCAGACGATCGCTCCGGCAACACCGGCCTACTGGGCGATGGAGGGGCACCGGTCAGTGTTCCTCGAACAGGGTGGGCTCGTCGACGTCGCGCTTCCTGTCGGCGTTCTGCTCGGCGCCTCCGTCGTGATCGGTTTGTTGGCCGCCAATCGCTTCCGGGCCGACGAAACCAAGGAGTTTTTCGCCTAGCTCCGGCTCGCCTGGCAGACTCCTCGCTGCACGCGCACAAGGAGAAGCCCAATGGGTGAGTTCGTTCGAATCGAAGAGACCGATCATGAAGGCGTCGTCGTCATGCGACTCGAGCGCCCGAAGGTCAATGCGCTCAATCAGCAGGTCGGCGAAGAGCTCCTCGCCGCGGCCCAAGAGATCACTGCTCGGCCGGAGATCCGAGGCATGGTGCTGTGGGGCGGCCCGAAGATCTTCGCTGCCGGCGCCGACATCGGCGAGTTTCCAGCTGGCGACCTGCCCCGCGACCCGGCCGAAATGGTCGACCCGTTGAACGCCGCGAACTTCGCGATCGAGAGCATGCCGGCGATCACGATCTCGGCGGTCAATGGCTTCGCCCTCGGCGGCGGCTGCGAGCTCTCGATGAGCACCGACTTCCGCATCGCCGGTGAAGGCGCGACGTTCGGGCAACCCGAGATTCTGCTCGGCATCATCCCCGGCGCCGGTGGCACCCAGCGGCTGACCCGTCTCGTCGGCGTCACCAAGTCCAAGGAGCTCGGTTACACCGGGCGGATGGTGAAGGCAGCGGAGGCGCTGGAGATCGGGCTCGTCTCCGAAGTCGTCGCCGATGACGCCGTGCTCGACCGTGCGCTCGAGATGGCGGCGATGTACGCCGCTGGACCCGCCGCAATCGCGAACTGCAAGAAGGCGATCATGGATGGCTTGCACGTGTCCATCGAGGAAGCGATCGAGA
>CALLIQ010000315.1 GCA_938008925.1 uncultured Acidimicrobiales bacterium | reverse complement strand
GTCAGCCTTGGTTTGGCTGACTCGGTGAGATCAGACGCGAACGGAACGAGCGATGGCCGACAGCACACCGTTCACGAACTTGCCGGACTCCTCGGTGGAATACCGACTGGCCATGTCGACCGCCTCGGCCAAGATCACGCCGGTCGGTGTGTCGGTGGTGAGCATCTCGGCGACCGCGAGGCGCATCACGACGACGTCCATGACGGGCATCCGGTTGATGGGCCATCGCGTCGAGGTGTCGCTGATCAACTGATCGGCCCGTGTCCGTTCGAGCTCGGCCGCCCGAAGCAACACCATCGTGTACGGCGCCGGCTCGAGCGGCAGGGCGGCGACGACGTCCTCGAGCGAGATCGACCGACGGTCCATCTCATAGGCCAGTTCGAGGGCGCGTTCGCGCGCCTCGCGCCGCGACCCGATCCAGGCCTCGTCTCTCCCGCCAGGACCGCTCACGCGCGGGTCATGTATTCGCCGCTGCGAGTGTCGACCTTGATGCGCTCACCGGTCTCGACGAACAGCGGAACCTGCACGACCAGCCCCGTCTCGAGCGTTGCCGGCTTGCGAGCGCCGGAGACGCGGTCGCCCTGGACACCCGGCTCGGTCTCGGAGATCGACAACTCGACCGATGCGGGGAGCTCGATGCCGATGACCTCTTCGATGTAGCGAAGCATGGTGATGTTCGAGCTCTCGACGATGTAGTTGGCGGCGTCTCCCATCGAGACTTCCGACACGGTGTGCTGGTCGAAGGTCTCGTTGTCCATGACGACGAAGTCGACACCGTCGCGATAGAGGAACTGCACCTCGGACTTCTCGATGAAGGCCCGATCGACCTTCTCGCCAGCTCGGAAGGTCCGATCGACCACCGAACCGGTCCGCCAATTGCGCAGCGTGGTACGGACGAAGGCACCGCCTTTGCCTGGCTTCACGTGCTGGAACTCCACGACCTGCACGAGGTCGCCGTCGAGGTCGAGCGTCATGCCGTTCTTGAGATCGTTGGTGGTGGTGGTCGCCATGGGGGCTCCTGGTTCGTCAGCCTCAGACCCCGGCGGGGACGAGACCTTTCGGTGCGTGGGTGATTGGCTCGCATCCGCTGGCCGTGACAACCACCGAATCTTCGACTCGTACGCCACCGAAACCGGTGAGGTAGGCGCCGGGCTCGACCGTCACGATCAAGCCGGCTCGGAGGATACCGACCGACCGGGGAGACAAGATCGGTTGCTCGTGGATCTCCAGACCGATTCCGTGGCCGGTTCCGTGGATGAAGGCGTCGCCGTAGCCCCGCTCATCGAGGACGCCGGCGCACGTTTCGTGGATCGAACGCTCGTCGACGCCGTCTCGCACCGCCGACTTGCCGGCGGCCTGAGCCTGATGGACGGCGTCGTAGAGGTCGAGCTGACGCTCGCTCGGTTCGCCGATGCAGAAGGTGCGGGTCATGTCGCTGCCGTAGCCGTCGACACCAGCGCCGAAGTCGATCACGACGAGATCGCCATCCTCAAATGGGCGATTGGAGGGTCGAGCGTGCGGCAGGGCGCTGTTCGGACCCGATGCGACGATCGTCTCGAAGCTCAGCGCGTCAGCACCGAGGTCGAGCATCGCCCGATCGAGATCGAGCTGGAAGGCCCGCTCGGTGACACCCGGGACGAGGGCCTCGAGACGCGATGCCAGCGCGGTGTCGGCGATCGCAGCGGCCCGTTCCAACCGGGCCCGCTCGCCGACGTCCTTGATCTGTCGAAGCTCGGCGATCACGGGGCCCAGCGGTTCGAGGGTCGCGTCCTCGAGCGACTCGGTCAGCTGTCCGTGATCGGCCACCGACACGTTGCCGGCCTCGAAGCCGACCGTTGCGTTCCCCACTCGCTCCGCCATGTGGCGCTGACCGTCGGGAGCGGCATCGTGCACCGTCACCAGCCCGTCGACCCCGCCGGCAGCGAGCTCGGAGGCGCTCTGTTCGGTGTAGCGCCCGTCGGTGTACAGCACGGCGCCGTCGGCATCGATGAGCAGCCGGCCGTTCGAACCGGTGAAGCCGGTGAGCCAACGCACGTTGACCGGTGTCGTGATCAGAGCCGCGTCGACACCGTGCTCGTCGAACGCACGCCGGGCGCGATCGAGCCGACCGGCCCGATCCATTGGCGGCAGCACGCCGGAGGGGGACGCGCTCGACGGGGATGCCGCACTCTTCGACGTCACGAGCGAGCCTCGACGGCCGCGACGGCGGCTTCTACTGCGATGCGGTAACCGTCGCCGCCGAACCCGATGACGGAGCCGGTCGCGACCGGGGCGACGACCGACACGTGGCGCCACGGCTCGCGGGCGTTCGGGTTCGAGAGATGCAGCTCGACGATCACACCGTCGAACGCAGACAGCGCATCGTGGAGCGACCAGCCGTAGTGCGTCAGCGCACCGGGGTTGATCACGATCGCGTCGGCATCGCCGCGAGCGCCGTGAACCGCCTCGACCAGGTCGCCCTCGGCGTTCGATTGCAGGTGATCGAGTGTCGCACCGAGCGTCTGGGCGGCACTCGTTGCGGTGGCGACGTGATCGTCGAGGGTGGCGGTGCCGTACACGTCTGGCTCTCGCTCACCCAGGAGGTTCAGGTTCGGGCCGGAGAGGAGGAGGATCTTCATCGGTCGACACTCGTTTCGGTCGGTCGGGCATCCATCTTGGCGAGACACTCGAGGAGGAGGTCTTCGTCGTCGACCCGGACGGGTTCAACGCCTGCATCGCCGTCGAGCACGAACGTGATGCCGTCCATCGCCTTCTTGTCACGTTTGAACAACTCGACGAGCTGGTGGGGATCGGACCCCTCGGGAAGGGTGCTCGCCAGGTCGTAGCCGGCCACGACTCGACGGTGTTCGTCGACCCGGTCGGCGTCGATCCGGCCGAGTGCCTCAGCGACCAGGGCCGCGTAGATCAAACCGATCGCAACGCCCTCTCCGTGCCGCATCACGTAGTGGCCGGCCTGCTCCGCAGAAGCTGCCTCGAGGGCATGCCCGAGCGTGTGGCCGTAGTTCAGAATCGCTCGCTTGCCGCCCTCGCGCTCGTCTGCGGCGACGACATCGGCCTTGATCCGAACGCAGGCGGCAACCCGTTCAGGGAGCGGCAGTTCGTCGAGTCGCCCACCGCCGAGGAAGTGGTACTTCGCCAGCTCCCCCATCCCGGCTCGGTATTCCTCTGGTGGCAGTGTGGCCAACGCTGCGGTGTCACAGATCACAGCACTCGGCTGCCAGAACGCACCGACGAGATTCTTGCCCTCTGGCAGATTCACGCCGCACTTTCCACCGATGGCAGCATCGATCTGCCCGAGGAGCGACGTCGACACGTGCACGACGTCGATGCCGCGGTGGTAGCTGGCAGCCACGAATCCGCCGAGATCGGTGACCACCCCTCCCCCGACGGCGACGACCACGTCGTTCCTGGTCATGCCCCACGAAGCAAAGCCAGACGCCAACGACTCGACAACCGACAACCGCTTGGCTCGTTCGCCGGACTCGACGTGAAAGACCCGGTGTTCGATGCCGGGGTCGACGTCGAGACCGATCTCGGGTTGGGTCACGATCGCGGCGCGCTTGGCCCCGGCCGGAATGACCGAGGCGAGGTCGGCGGCGGCTCCGTCACCGACGAGAACGGGATAGGAGCGCCCGTCGGCCAGCTCGACCGTCTCGGTGATCAGACCCACGCCCTCGCCGTCAGGCGTGCCGCGGTCGTTGTTGCGCTCGGTCGTGCCGGGGGTGTCGCGTGCAGGAGATGCCACGGCCCGAGGGTAGTGGCCGGCTGGTTCAGCCAGCGACGAGTAGTTGGTCGGACAACACGATCATGGCAACGGCGCCGATGGCCAACGCTGGACCCATCGGCAGCTCGGCACCGGCCCCGATGCGGCGAAAGGCACGGAGGGACAGACCGATGATGGCGTGGCCGAGGAACGAGATGATCATGGCGAACAGGACGATCCGGATCGCATTGACCGGCGTCGTGGTCATCCACCCGAGGAAGAGTCCGAGGGTCGGCGCCAGCTTGGCGTCACCCATCCCCATCCCCGGCGGATACAGGCGCCAGAAGAAGAACATCATCCCGCCGTAGAGGCCAGCACCGATGAGCGCTGGCCAAATGCCGTCGTCGTAGTTGTTCGCTCCACTCAGCGTGAGCACGAGAAACAAGCCGACGGCGAGTGCCGGTCCGGTGAGGATGTTCAGCAGGAGATGGGTTTCGAGGTCGATGACCGACATCACCACCAGTGCGGCGAACAACGCGAGGTACGGCCCGAGCTGCCACGACCACCCGAACCGGGCACCGGCGACTGCGAATGCGACCGCGGTGACCACATCGGTGAGCGGGTAGCGCCAGCGTCGATGCGTTGGATCGGTCGGGCAGGGGATGAACCACGACGCGATCGGCACGAGCGAGCGCGAGCCGAGCGCCGTGCCACAGTCACGGCAACGGTGGAACGGTTCGGGGCGCTCTCGTTCGACCGCACGGTCGACGACGATGCCGAGAAGCGGGCCGATCGCCAGGCCGAGGACGGCCAAGATCAGTGGGAGTACCACGGCGATCAGCGGTCGTCGTTGAGGAACTGCATCAGCACGCTGGTGTCGGTGCCGGAACCGTCCTCGGAGAGAATCGACTCACGCAGGCTGGCGAGGTCGGCTGGCTCGGATGACTCTGCGGCGGTCGTCGAGGCCGAGGCTGAGGCTCGCGACGTGTCCGACGACGGAGCCGGCTCGAAGATCGAACTCGTCAGGCCGACCTCTTCGTTGGACTCGATCGGCTCACCGACCGACTCGGCCAAGGCGTCAGCGAACATCTCGGTCGACGATTCACTGACGGAGTCGTCGGCGAGACCGGCGACCGGGGTGACGCCCGAGTCGGCGACGAACGCCGAGTCGAGTGCTGCTGATTCGAGGACGGGCGAATCGAACACCGGCGAGGCGAGGACGGGCGAGTCGGCCGTGACCACTGGTTCGTCGAAGGCGATCGGCTCGACGGCGGGCAGGATCTCCTCGATGGGCAGGCTCTCGTTCGCAGAGGTCGGCTCGTCGATCGCGACCTCTTCGGCGGGCTCATCCGCTGAAGCGGGCTCATCCACTACGGCGCCGGCGAAGTCTGCAGTGCGACGATTCGGGTGTTCGGTGATGTCGACGAGCGAACGTTCGATCAAGCCCTTGGCTCGACGGCTCACGTCGATCTCACCGAGACCGAGTCGGCTCGCAACGTCACCGACCGTCCGCGAATCACCGATGGCGACGAGGAACTCCCACTCGTCAGCCTCGAGCGTGACGTCGTCGGTAGCCAGGGCGGCGACCGGCGTGAGGGAGTGTCCGAGGCTCGGAACGACGGCTTCGATGGCGTACCACTCGTCGAGGCGGGTTGCGGCGCCAGCGAGCACGGTGTCGACCTCTTCGCTGGTCGGCTCTGCATCGTCGGGGAGCAGGTCGTCGGCGTGGAACGAGAAGTTGCCGGACTGGTAGCGCAGGAGCTCCAGCATGACGTCGTCGATGGTGTTGATTCCGGCCAGCTTCGATGCCTCGGCGTACTGGAGTTTGCCGTCTTCGCACCAGATCGAACCGGTGCCTCGATCACCCGAGATCTTCAGCCGGCCGGTCTTCGTCGTCGAAGCCAGAAGCCCGAGAATCTCCGGGATGGTGAAGTTGTCCAGTGAGCCCTGCAGCATGTGCCTGTCCTTCCGCGACCAGCGGGTCTTTTCCGCGAGTTCCGGCTCCATCGGCACCTGCGACCCGATGCTGAGCCGAACGGACCAGGTGGCCGCTCAGCTGATCAGGTCGGCGACCGCTGCTCGCATGGCATCGAGCGGGGCCGGCTGGCCAGTCCAGTGCTCGAACGCGATCGCCGCCTGATGGACCAGCATGCCGACGCCGCCGACGGTCACGAGTTTGCGAGCGCGGGCCTCGGCGAGCAACGGCGTCTCGAGCGGCTGGTAGACGATGTCGGCGACGATCTGGCCCGAACGCAAACCCTCGAGTGGAATCGGGAGGTCGGCGGCGCCGCCCGAGCCGCCGGGAACCCAGCCCATGCCGACCGAGGTGGCATTGACCACCACGTCGCACGCCGCGATCGCTTCGACGGCCTGGTCAGCTGCGGCGACGGTGGCGACCGACGCGAGCGCAGCGGCTCGCTCAGCCCGATCGAGTGTGCGGTTGACCACGACGATCGACGCCGCACCCGTTCGCCCGAGGGCGTCGATGATGGCTCTCGCAGCGCCGCCAGCGCCGACCACGGCGACGCTCTTTCCGTCGACGGATTCGCCGCTCTCCTCGGTCAGCGCCTGAACGAAGCCGTCGCCATCGGTGTTGTGGCCGACCAGACGGTCGCCGTCACGGACGACACAGTTGCATGCGCCCAACGCGGTGACGGCGTCGCTGGCGACGTCGACCGCAGCGGCGATCTCGTCCTTGAGCGGCATCGTGACCGATAGCCCTTCGAGACCGAACGTGGCCATCGCAGCCAACGCATCGGCTCCTCCGCCGGCCGACACCGGAAGCGCCACGTAGGCCCAGTCGAGGTCGAGGGCTTCGAAACCGGCGTTGTGGATGGCCGGCGACAACGAGTGTCGAACCGGGTCGCCGATCACGGCGGCGAGCCGGGTCTGGCCCGTGATCGGTCGACGGGCCATCAGCCGCAGCCGAGGCCGCGGTCGATACAGATCTGCTTTGCGGCGAGGAACTCTTCCTCGGTCTCGGCGAAGGTGTGAATGCCGGCCGGGTCGGTGAGCACGTAGTAGATGAACTCGCTCTCGGCCGGACGAATGGCGGCCTCGAGGGAGGCCCGGCCTGGCGCATTGATCGGTGTCGGGGGAAGGCCGACGCGGCCGCGACACGAGTACTCGTTCTCCGTCTCCTGGAGGTTCGTCAGCACCTCGCCGGTGAGCGGCGCGTCGCGATCACCCGTCGCGTAGATGCAGGTGGCATCGATGCCGAGCGGGATGCCTTCACGGACCCGGTTGTAGATGACGCTCGCGACCAGGGCACGTTCGGAGTCGACCCTGGTCTCGGCCTCGACCAGGGAAGCGACGATCAGCACTTCGTAGGCGGTGTAGCCGAGTTGCGTGTCGGCTGCGCCGAAGGCGAGCTCACCGGTGACGTCGGTGAACTCGTCGGACATCTTCAAGAGCACCGCCAACGCATCGTCTTCGGCGTTGACCTCGTAGGTGTCGGGGAACAGCAGGCCTTCCCAGCTCGATTCGCCGACGGGCCGATAGCGGGGGTTGATCTGACCGGTGGCCAGCACTCGTCGAAGGTCGGCCTCACTCACGTTGTCGAGCTGGCGAGCGATCTCGGGGATGATCTCCTCCATCCACAGACCTTCTCGAACGGTGAACCGCACGGTCTCCTGCGGCCTGGGGCCACCGTTGAGAACCTCGATGGCGTCACCAGCCGAGGAGTTCACCCGGAACGTGTACTCGCCTGCCTGGAAGTTGCCCTCGCCCTCGGACTGGGCGTAGTAGCGGAAGAACGTGCTGTTCGGGATGACGTCGGCATCTTCGAGGATCCGGCCGATGTCGGCCGTGGTCGCACCGTTTGGCACGATGATCACTTCCTCGACGCCGGGCTCACCCTCGGGGTCGAGCTGGCGATCGAACCAACCTCTTGCGCCCCGGTAGGCGAACAGGCCGACGTAGACGATCAGGGCCAGGAAGATCAGGCCACGGCCGATGCGGAACCAAGCCGGACGAACGGTGACGAACTCTTCGTCTTCCCAGTAGAGGTCGTCGGGATCGGGCGAGGAGTCGACCGGGTCGGCCGACGAGTCGTCGACGACTTCTTCGCTCGGTTCCTCTTGGTCGAAGGGGTTCACCGGGGTCATCGTAGAGCGTGGCTCGCTCAGGTGGAGTCACCCCGCGAGAGCCGCTGATCGGCTGTTCCGTCGAGGCTGTCGAGCCAACTCTGCAACAGCGTCGCGGCGGCCACCTGATCGATGACGTCCTTGCGTTCAGATCGATGAACACCCTGCTCTCTGAGCGATCGGTCCGCACTCACGGTGGTGAGTCGTTCGTCGTGGAGGTGCACCGGGAGCTCGGTCTTCTTCGCCAGTCGGCGGGTCTCGGACCGCACGCCACGAGCGGCGATGCCCTCCTCCCCCGCCAAGTCGATCGGCAGACCGACCACGATCCCGGTCGCCTCGATCTCCGCTGCGATCTCGAGGATTGCTGCGTGCTCGACCCGTTCGTCGCCCACCCGTTTGATCGTCTCGTGCGGGGTCGCGACCATGCCACCGGCATCGCAGATGGCGATGCCGATGCGACGTGAGCCGAAGTCGACTCCGACCGAGCGTCGATTCATCGATCGATCGTTCAGCTGATGCCAGCGGCGGTGCGGGCGAGTGCCAGGGCGTCGTCGACGCCCTCGGGATCCTTGCCACCCGCCATCGTCAGATCGGGAGCGGTGCGGCCGCCTCCCTTGATCTTGGCGAAGCCTTCCTTGACCAGCGCACCGGCGTCGAAGCCGCTGTCGGCGGCCACGGCGGCGACCAACGCGGCGCCACCACCATCGGCGGCGCCGCCGAGCACGGCGGCACGGATCTCGGGTCGATCTCGGAGGGTGACGGCGAGGTCTTTCAAATCGTCGCGAGCGAGCCCGTCGACACGGGCGACGACGACGCCGTCGACCGCAGCTGCGGCGAGGTCGGTGGCTTGGCCGCCGGCGAGTTGCTTGCGAAGGCCTTTGACCTCGTCTTTGAGCGCCTTGATCTCAGCAACGCGCTTGTCGATCGCCTCGGCGACCTCGCCTCGAGGTGCATTGAGCGTCTCGGCGGCGCGGTCGACGACGGCCTGCTCGGAACGCAACAATTCGATCGCTCCGGTGCCGGTGACCGCTTCGACGCGCCGGATGTTCGAGCCGATCGATCCCTCGGTCACGATCTTGATGAGGCCGATGTCGCCGAGCGCACCGACGTGCGTGCCGCCGCAGAACTCGAGCGAAGGTCCGGCTTCGAGCACGCGGACGAGATCGCCGTACTTGTCGCCGAAGAAGGCAATCGCGCCCTTCTCTTCGGCTTGAGCTTTGGTCATCTCTTCGTGTTCGCACGCCGGGTTGGACAACACAGCCGCGTTCGAGCGGTCTTCGATCTCGGCGATCTGTTCGGCCGTCAGCGGCTCGAAGTGGCTGAAGTCGAAACGCAGACGATCGGGGGCGACGAGCGAACCCTGCTGCTGGACGTGATCGCCGAGCACTTCGCGCAACGCCCAGTGGAGGATGTGGGTGCCGGTGTGGTTGCGCCGGATGGCGTCTCGCCGCTCGACGTCGACCGATGCGGCCACCTTCGACCCGACGATGAACTCGCCCTCGGTGATGGTGACGAGATGCCGGTGGACCCCGGGAACGGCATAGACCGTGTCGAGCACCTCGGCCCGAGCCGTGACCGAACCGTCCTCCGAG
Organism: uncultured Acidimicrobiales bacterium; assembly: GCA_938008925.1. Taxonomy (GTDB): domain Bacteria; phylum Actinomycetota; class Acidimicrobiia; order Acidimicrobiales; family SZUA-35; genus CALEWY01. The sequence goes on along the minus strand of CALLIQ010000315.1, from coordinate 1,967 downwards.
CGCACCTCGATCGTGCCGGTGTCGCCCATCTGACCACCCGACTCGGCGTAGAACGGGCTCGAGTCGAGGAAGATGCTGACGGTGTCGGTGCCCAAGCCGGTGACCAACGAGACCGTTGCCGGCACGTCGGTGAGCTGATCGCGCCCGACGAAGTCGGTCACGCCGTGATCGTCCATGAGCGCCTGGACCTGTTCGAAGTCGGCGGCTTGCACGGCACCTTTGCGAGCGGCCTTGGCCCGCTCACGTTGTTCGGCCATGTCGGCGTCGAAACCGGCGCGGTCGACGGTGTAGCCCCGTTCGGCCACGACCTCTTCGGTGACCTCATAGGGGAAGCCGTAGGTGTCGTGGAGCAGGAAGGCCACCGAGCCGGGCAGCTCGCCGCCATCGGCGACCTCGGTGAGGCGTTCGTCGAGGATCTTCAGTCCGTTGGCCAGCGTGCGACGGAACTGGGTTTCCTCACGCTCGACGACGGAGCGAACGAGTTCGTGGCTCGACACGAGCTGGGGATAGTCCGGACCCATGATCTCGACGACGGCATCGACGAGCGACGGCGTGACGAGCTCGGTGACGCCGAGCAGGTAGGCGAAGCGGACGGCACGACGCATGATGCGGCGCAGGACGTAGCCCCGATCCTCGTTCGACGGGAAGACACCGTCGGACACGAGGAACGTCATGGTCCGGGCGTGCTCGGCCAGCACCCGAAGGGCGAGGTCGGAGTTGTCGTCGGCCCCGATCTGGTAGCCGGTGGCCGTGCTGGCGGCGTCGATCAGGCGTGCCATCTCGTCGATCTCGAAGACGGAGTCTTTGCCCTGGAGCACCGAGAGGATTCGCTCGAGACCGGCACCGGTGTCGATCGACGGCTTCGGGAGCGGCGTCGAGTCGCCGTTCTCGTCGGTCTCGAACTGCATGAACACGAGGTTCCAGATCTCGACGTAGCGCTCGTCGGCCTCGGGATTGGCCGGGCCACCCTCGGGGCCGTAGGCCGGGCCCTTGTCCCAGAAGATCTCCGAGCACGGACCGTTCGGACCGGTGTCGGCCATGCGCCACCAGTTGTCCTCGTCGAGCCGCTGAATGCGCTCGCGGGGCACGCCGACCTCGGTTGCCCAGATCTCTTCCGCTTCATCGTCGGTGAGGTGCACGGTGACCCACAAGCGGTCGGCGTCGAGCCCGAGCACCTCGGTGAAGAACTCCCAGGCCTGCGGAATGGCCTGTTCCTTGAAGTAGTCGCCGAAGCTGAAGTTGCCCATCATCTCGAAGAACGTGAGATGCCGAGCGGTCCGGCCGACCTCGTCGAGATCGTTGTGCTTGCCGCCGGCGCGAACGCACTTCTGGACGCTGACGGCCCGAGGGTGTGGCGGGCGTTCCTCGCCGACGAAGTACGGCTTGAACGGCACCATGCCCGAGTTCACGAACAGCAGGGTCTGGTCGTGTGGGATGAGGCTCGCCGAGGAGATCAGCTGGTGATCCCGCTGGGTGAAGAAGTCGATGAAGGTTCGGCGCAGCTCATTGGCTTTCATAAGTGCGTCGATTGTACTGCCAGGCCTGCCGGAGCCCGGGTGATAACCGCCGGGGCCGAACCGAGCGGCGATGGACTAGCGATCCCAGGGTTTGACGCTGCGCCGATAGGAGCGCTGCACCCGGTTCACCGGCGCCTCCGGAAGAGCCCGACGGTGGCGACGTCGACCGCGGCCGACGGCCTCGGGCACCTCGGGAAGCGGCTCCTCTTCGACATCTCGCAGATCGAGGAGCGCATCGAGCGCCGCCCCTGGACCTTCGCGGTCGCGCAGGACGTCACTCTTGATCCGGCGACGGGCCGACTCGGACTCGTCCCGGACGTCGCTGCGAACGGCGCCGATTCGATCCCGCAGTTGGCGGCGAGCATCGCCGACGGCACCCGAGGCTTGACGGGTGGTGCCGGCGACGGCACGGGCGCGATTGGTTGCCACACGGGTCTGGTCGATGGCGAC
>CALLIQ010000314.1 GCA_938008925.1 uncultured Acidimicrobiales bacterium | reverse complement strand
ACGTCTCGCTCGTCGGCTCGGAGACTCTTCGAGCGATGCATGCTCGTGTACGAGCCTCGTGGGAGCTCGACGTCGAGCTCGGTGTCGATCGTGATGCGCACGTCCCAGAGCTGAGGGGCGATGCCGATGTAGTCGAGTTCGACCCAGCCGCCGAGCTCGCCGTTGGCCAGGTCGATCGTTGCGGTGTCGTTGACGAGCACGAACGTGTCGCCGTCCCACATCGTCTCGTTGAAGGTGAGGACGATCGTCTCCGACTTCGGCTGGCCAGCTTCCTCGTAGGTGACGTTCAGGTCGATGGTGTAGACGTCGGCTGCCCGCCATGTCGTGCGAACGAAGATGGCGGTGAAGTCGATCTCGTTGGGGGAAAGGGTGGCGCCGTTCAGCGGACCGGAGAAGCCCGGCGTGTTCTCCGGGTACTCGATCGTCACGTAGCGGTCGCTCGAGTCGGCGGTCACTTGGAAGTTGGTGATCTCGACGTCGCTGGTCCACGACAGGTTGAGCCACGCATCTCGCCGGATGAGCCAGTCGTGCTCTTGGTCGCTCAGCAGCAGGAGCCCGCGGGGGTCTTCAGCTGGCGGAGCTTCCTGGGCGCTCGCAGGCGAAGCGACGGTGAGGAAGGCGAGGAGAAGCGCTGCGATGGCGGAGACGAGCTTGGAACGCATCCCGAAGACATCGGCGCGCTGCCCCCAAATCTTCAATCGGTGAGTGAATCGACCCAAGCCACGGTGCATGGGCCCTGTTCCAAGCGATCGGTGGCCTCGTGGTGGCTACGACTCGAGGTGCCACAGCGCCCGGTAGTACTCGATGCGTTCGTGGTCGGCTTCGAGTCCGTACGCCTCGTACAGCTCGTGTTGGTGTCCCTCGCCGAAGTTCCAATCGAGGCTGAGCGAGGCGATGGCGAGGTCGGCCCACCGATCGCCGATGCCGAGATCGCCGAAATCGACATTGCCCGTCCAGTCTCCGCCGCTCGAGATCAGCGTGTTCGGAGCACATGCGTCGCCGTGCACCAGCACCGGATCGAGGACCGGTGGTCGCTCGCCGATTCCCGCCGGTGTCCTGGCCATCCACACCTCAGCCGCCCAATCGGAGGGGAAGTCGTCGATCGCGATCGCATGAATCGTCCGCAGGCCGGTCGCGATTGCAGCGACGGCCTCGGGTCTGCGGGCGCGCCACGTGTCGCCAACGGCATGTTCGCCTGGCAGCGTCTCGGTGACGAGCCACTGGGCGTGCTCGTCGGAACCGAAGTCGACCACGCGAGGAGCCGGGTGTCGGTCGCTGACCCAATCGAGGCGACGCCGCTCGAGTTCGAGATCCACCCCGGAGGTGAACGGGTTCCACTTCACAAAACGGTCGCCGAGCCGGAAGGTCAAGCCGCCGAGCTCGTTGTGCCAGGCCAACTCCGGCTCTCGGTTGCCGGCCAGCTTGGTGACGATGTCCGGAACGGCCTGATCGCCGAGCGAGTGCTCGTGCTCGGAACCTGGTCGTGAGTCGTCGGTCATCGCCCGCTCAGTCTGGCGCTCGCAATCTCGCCTGTCAGCCCTCGGAGCTGCGAGATGCGTCCGCCACCAACGACTTCCAGAAGACGATCTTGTCGTCTTCTGGGCCGTAGAACGCTCGGATCCGGGCTTCCTCGTCGAAGCCGAGGCCAGCGTAGAAACGGCGGGTGTCGTCGTACTGCGACGTCGACGATGTCTCGACGATGAGCGTCCGGGCGACCTCGTCGCCTCTCGCTCGCAGCATGGACTCGACGGTCTGCATCATCTGCGAACCGACACCGCCGCCTTGGTGGGTTGGGTCGACGGCGATGAAGTACAGATTCCACATCCGGTCGGCGAAGGGTTCGGGTGCGAACTGTGCACCGCCGACCGTGGTGCCCGACTCGTCGATCGCTACGAGCCACTCGTGGCCCTCGAGCGAACCGTCGAGTGCGCCGCCCAGCATCTCGTCGAAGAAGACGACCTCATCGGCGGTGAACATCTCCGCCGCCACCGCAATCGACTTGAGCGTCTCGAGATCCTCGATCGTCGCAGCCCGAATGGTGACGTCAGCGTTCGGCACGGACGGCACCGTAGATGCTTCGCGCCACACCGGCGCCGTGTTTTCGACCATCCGGTCAGCTCCGCTGGACGCTCTTCGCTCGGAACTCGTGGGCCAGCATCGCGCTTGCGTCTTCCCAGACAGCCGGTTCGATCCGTGCCGCTGGTGGGAGCCGCTCCGGCTCCGTCAATCGCTTGCTCATCCAGGTGAACCGCCGGGTCCTGTGTGTCGCCTCTTCACTCATGGTGATGGGACGTGCACCCCAAGGGGTTTGTCGCGAAGTCTTTCGTGTTCCTGACCATCGCCTGGTCAGGCTGCGTCGGGCAGACCGTCGATGATGGCGAGCAGCGCCGTCTCCAGGTCGTTGCGGAGCGACGCCGGGGCATCCGGCTGAGCGAGTTGAAGCGCCGCTTCGACGACCATGGCGAACACGAGCTTCGTCGTCGGCGGATCGTGTTGCTTGCCGAGCACCTCGAGGCCACCGCCGATGATGCTGAGGCCGTAGTCGTCTTCGAGTTGACGCCAACGGGCCCAACCGAGGGCGCCGGGTGCGTCGATCAAGCAGATGCGGGCGAACGCAGGCTCTTGACAGTGGTCGAGGAAGCGGCGGAGCTCGGCGACGACCAGCGTCGCCGGGTCGTTTGCGGGGGAGGGAGCTGGGGCGGCCTGCAGGAAGCGCTCCTGATGGCTGGTCCACACCGCCTCGAAACAGGCCGTCTTGTCGGCGAAGTGGTGGTAGAAGCCGCCCCGGCTGAGTCCGAACTCGGCGCAGATCGCGTCGATCGAGACCCCGGCGAACCCGTGCGTCGCAAAGAGCCGGCTCGCAACGTTGATGAGTTCGGCTCGGGTCTGGAGGGCGAGCGCCTCTCGTCTGGTCGCCATCCGGTCAGTTAACACGAGCATTGACCGATTCGCCAACACTCTGTAGGTTACCGACGAAACAACTTTCACCGACATAGTGTCGGTCATCTCAACCAGAGTCCGCATCGCCCGATCCCCGGGCACCGATCACCGGGCGCCGATCACAGGGCGCAGAGCGAAAGGCGAACGAATGAACCTCAGCGATGGAGCCCAGGCAGCGGGGTCGCCCGGCGAGCGACGCCATGTCGTCGAGACCGCGATGGGGCAGGTCAGCTATCTCGATTCCGGCGGATCGGGCGCCGTGCTGGTCTTCTTGCATGGCACGTTGGCGAACGCCGACACGTGGCGGAAGCTCACCCCGTTGCTCGCGAACCGGTTTCGCTGCGTGCAGCCGGACCTGCCACTCGGCGCTCATCACCTGCCCATCGGTGACGGCGTCGACCTCACGCCGCCCGGCATCGCCGACCTGCTCGAGAGCTTCCTCGAGGCGCTCGGGCTCGACGAGGTCGTGTTGGTCGGCAATGACACCGGGGGTGCGTACGCGCAGGTCTACGCGGTTGCGTACCCGTCGAGGCTTCGTGGCCTGTTGCTCTCGAACACCGATTGTCTCGAGGTCTTCCCGCCCGAACAGTTCGCTGCGATGCCGCGGTTCATCGGGGTTCCCGGCTACTGCGCGGCGATGGCTGCCCTCTTCAGGATCAAGCGTTTCGCTGCTGGCCCGTCGGTCCTCGGGCTGTTGTCGCACAGCCTGACGCCAGACGAGATCCGCTCCCTCTATCTCGCCAACTTCATCGAGCGTCCCGAGATCCGGCCGAACCTGCGCAGCGTGGCCAGAGGTTGGTCGCAGCGGCACACACAAGCCGCCGCCGTCGGGCTGGCGGCCGGGTCGCTCCCGACCCGGATCTGTTGGGGTGGCGACGACGAACTCTTTCCGCTCGAGCTCGGGGAGCGCTTGGCCGACGCCATTCCGCATGCCGACCTCGTCGTCATCCACGGTGCGCGCACCTATGTGCACGAAGACCAGCCAGAGGCCTTCGCAGCCGAGCTCGAACGTTTCGCCGTCTCGCTCGACTGAATTCCGGGCCGAGCGCCTACCCGCCGGTCAGCTCGACGGGTGTCGAGCCGTCGCCCAACGTGTAGCGGAAGTCGCAGTGATCGGCGCCGTTCATGATCGTTTGCGTCCGCTCGAACTCGATGTCGCCGTTGAAGCCTTCGACCATCGTGCCGTCTCGGTTGCACGAGAACAGCGCACCGAGCTCGGGAATCCCGAGACCGCGGTACATCTCGGCGTAACGGC
>CALLIQ010000313.1 GCA_938008925.1 uncultured Acidimicrobiales bacterium | reverse complement strand
CTGCAGCGCGCCGCAGGGCGCGTGACAGGTCTCAGAGGTAGTGACAGGTTGGACAGCTGTCGTGGGTCAGAGGTCGTGACAGGTCGAGCAGCTGTCCGGTGTCAGAGGAGGTGACAGGTTGGGAAGGTGTCGTGGTCAGGTTGGCCAGCCGGGGACGCCGTCGTCGAGGGGGACACCGAAGGTGTTCAAGAACCCGGAGACGAGGCGATAGAACCCGGCGGTGATGACGAGCTCGATCAGCTGCTGCTCGTTCCACATGGCGGCGAGTCCTGCGTAGGTCTCATCGCTGACGCAATCGTTGGCGGCCAGCTCATCGGCCATCGCGATCAGCAGCGCATCACCGTCGCTCCACTCCCGCTCCCCACCGGCGATCGCCGCGATCTCGTCGTCGGTCAGACCGCAGTCTTTCCCGATGACGGTGTGCTGCCCGAACTCATAGACCGCCTGCGCGTTCCACCCGATCCGGAGGATCACGATCTCACGCTCACGAGCCGGCACCTCGCCCTTGTTGAGCAAGAAGCCGCCCATCAGGTTGAACCGTTTCATCAGTTTCGGGTGATGGCTGAGCACCCCGAAGATGTTGAGCGGCGAACCGTCGTGGGTCAGCGCGCCAGCGAGAATCTCTCGGACTTCGTCGGATGGCTCGGTGATGAGATCGATTCGCTGGCCAGGTCGTTCGCTCATGGGTCCTCGTCCGTGTGGCCGACGTCGTCAGCCTCGCATTCGACGGAGGAGACCTTCCTGCGCCGTCGTGGCCACCAGCTCACCGTCGGCATTGTGGACGGTGCCGTGGGCCACGCCGCGAGATCCTTGCAGCGACTGCAGCCTCATGTCGAAAAGCAGCCACTCGTCGGCACGGGCCGGCCGGTGGAACCACACGGCATGGTCGAGGCTGGCTCCCATGAAGGACTCCCAGTCGTCGGTGGCCGGATGGCCCGACCGGATCGCGTCCATGGGGATGTGGTCCGAGCAGTAGGCGACGGCCGCCGCGTGGAGCGCCATGCCATCTCGTCCGACCGGGTCGAGCGGCAACCGCTCCGGCTTGGCGATACGAATCCAGGCGACCGCTCTGCCGGGGTCGGTGTCGGGCACGAGCCGGACCTCGGAGATGTCGTCCCAATCCTCGTTGATCAGCTCGCCGTCGGGCGATGGCACGTCGGCCGCCGCGCTCGGTCGGGTGAACTCGACGTCGGGCTCCGCTTTGTGGAACGAGGCCGACAGATTGAAGATCGCCCCGCTCGCCTGGCGAGCCATGACCCGGCGCGTCGTGAACGAACGACCGTCACGAATCCGGTCCACGTCGAACACGATCGGCCGCACCTCGTCGCCGGGGCGAATGAAGTAGCTGTGCAGCGAGTGGACCAGATGGTCGCCGGGCACCGTGTTCATCGCCGCCTGAAGAGCCTGCGCGACCACCTGGCCGCCGTACACCCGCTGGCGCCCCTTGATCGGGCTGTTGCCGATGAACAGATCGGCTGCGACCTCGTCGAGGTCGAGCAGGTCGAGAAAGGTCTCGGGCTCGGCCTTCGGCGTTTCGGATTGGCTCTCGGTCACGATGACACCGCTTCGGGACGACGCTCGTCGGCGAGTCCCACGAGCAGCCCGAAACTACCGTCCGAGCGGACGAAGGTGTCGATTGTGATGCGCCGACCCGAGCCGGTTTCTCCGACAGACCGAGACCGAGACAGAACGAAGCGAGATGAGACGAGCCAGGGCCCGCCGTGTTCAGCCGGCGTTCTCCAGCTTGCGAGCGTGGTTGCGGAACATCTCGATCTTCTCGACACCGATCCGCTCGCGCTTTTCCATGTCGGTGATGCCCTGGCCTTCGCCGTCGGCGAGGCACAACACGCCGAGCTTGCCCTCGTGCAGATTGTGGTGGATCTGGTTCGAGGCCTCGCCGATGTCTTCCAGGTCGTAGACGGCGGACAGGATCGGCTGGATCGCACCCTGGTCGATGAGCTTGTTCATCGCCCACGCCTCTTCGTAGTTGGCGAAGTGGCTGGAGATGATCTCCTTCAGCTTCATCCAGAGGTGGCGGTTGTCGTACTCGATCATGTAGCCGGACGTGGCGGCGCACGTGACGACGGTGCCGCCTCGCTTGGCCGCGAACACTGACGCGCCCATGGTCTGACGACCCGGATGCTCGAAGACGATGTCGGGATCCTCACCGATGAGGCTGCGGATCTTCTTGCCGAAGCGGCGCCACTCGGCCTCGTCCTGAGTGTGCTCGTCCGACCAGAACTGGTAGTTCTCGGCCTTGCGGTCGATCACGGCCTCGCAACCCATCTGGTTGAGGAGCTCGGCCTTGTCGGGTGACGACACGACGCCGACGGGGATGCCGCCACCGTTGAGCACCAGCTGGACCGCATAGCCGCCGAGGCCGCCGGTGGCGCCCCAGATCAGCACGCTGTCACCCTGCTTCATGCCCGCAGCGTTCTGCGAGACGAGCATGCGGTAGCTGGTAGAGGCGCACAGCGCATTCACGGCCGACTCTTCCCAGCTGAGGTGGGCTGGCTTCGGCATGAGCTGATTGGCCTTGACCACGGTGAGGTCGGCGAGGCCACCGAAGTTCGTCTCGAAGCCCCAGATCCGCTGGTTGGCGCCCTTCATCGAGTCGTTGTGGGCCGACGGATCTTGATCGTCGACGTGGTTGCAGTGCAGGGCGACGCGGTCGCCCGGCTTCCAGTTGCGGACGGCTGAGCCGGCCTGCAGAACGACGCCCGAGCCGTCGGAACCCAGCACGTGGTAGTCGAGGGCGTGGCGCTTGCCCCACACGCTCTCCTTGCCGAGACGATCGAGGAACCCGAACGTCGGCAGCGGCTCGAAGATCGAGGTCCAGACCGTGTTGAAGTTGATCGAGCTGGCCATCACGGCCACGTACACCTCGTCGGGTGCGAGCTCGGGGGTGGCGACCTCGTCGATGTGAATCGACTCGCGAGGGTCCTTCTCCCACGACTCCTTGCCCTCGAACATGCCGGCGTCTTCACGCTTCACGAAAGATGCGCGATACGACTCCGGAATCGGGATTGCGGCGATCTCATCACCGCTGGCGCCGTTGTTGATTGCGTCGACAAAGTCCTGCATCGGCGCAAGGTACTCGGCACCGCCCGCAGAGAACAAAGGGTCAAGCTCCCCGGACACCGAGTCGACACATGAGTCAGAAGCTGAGGAGAGGGACCCATGACGACGATCGACACTCGCGACCACACACGAGCGTTCTCGAGCGCCCTGCGGGGTTACGACAAGGACGAGGTCGACGCCTTCTTGGCGGCGCTTCCTGCGAATTCCGCTGCCATCGAGCATCGGGAGTTCTCGATCGCCCTTCGTGGCTATGACAGAGCCGAGGTGCGGGACTATCTCTTCAGCCTCGCCGTCGAGACACGGACGGCACTGGTCGAGGCGTCCTGAAACAGGGCCTCTGACGCGCCCCGGACCAGTCCCGGGTGTGCTACCTAATGGGAGACATCCCGAAACCCCGTGCCGGCGAGCGGATTTTCTGAAGATTCACCCGCGTTGGCTCACGGATTGGTCACTGCGTCCGACCAATACCGTGAGACAGGAGGTCCCAGGTGTCGATGAGTCCCGAAGAAATCCAGCGACGAGAGTTCTCGTCCGCCATGCGCGGTTACGACAAGCTCGAGGTGCGCGATTTCCTTCGCCGGGTGGCTGCTCAGGTGAGCGCTGCGCAAAATGGTGAGACAAGCGAATCCGATCAGAGTGAGGCGACGACCGAGGTCACGCCGCTCGGGCCGGAAGACGACCGTTTTGAGGCACTCGGCGATCGCATCGCCGGCTTGCTGCGCAGTGCGCACGAGTCCGCCGCTGCGGTCAAGGAAAACGCTGACAACGAGGCTCAGGCCACTGTCGAAATGGCTCGTGAAGCCGGCGACATCATGCAGGCCGAGGCAGCGGAAGCCGCTGACGCCATGCGGATCGCGGCGGCCAACGAAGCGGCGAGTCTCCGGACCGCTGCTGAGGACGAAGCAGAGCAGGTTCGAGCTCAGGCTCGCGCTGCCGCTGAGACCGCCAACCAGGAATCCGAGCGCCTGCGGGCCGAGGCCGAGCAGTACAAGGCCGAGACCGAAGCAGACGCCGACGCCTACAAGCTCGAAACCGAACAGCGGGCAACCGAGTTCAAGACCGTCACCGAGGCGGCCGCCGCCGAACACAAGGCGACCGTCGAGGCTGAGGTCGCTGAGTTCAAGGCAACGACCGAAGCCGAAGCCGCTGAGCTCCGTGAAGCGTCCCTCCACGCTGGCGAGACCGAACTCGCCGAGAAGCGTGAAGAGACCGAGCGTCTCCTCGCCGAAGCCGCCGAGGATCGCGAGGCGGCCATGGCCGAACTCGCTGACGCTCGTGCTCAGGTGACCGAACTGCTCGAACAGGCTCGCAACCAGAGCGACTTCCTTCGTCACGAGGCCGACGAGATCATCCGGGCCAAGGTCCGGACTCAGGTCGAGCGTGCCGAAGAGCGCCTCCAGGTGCTTCGCAACTCCGAGGTCGCCTCCCGCGATCGCATTGCGACTGCTCACGCCGAGCTCACGGCAGCGATGGAGCGTCTCGACGCAACGCCGGTCCCCGAACTCGCCCCCGACACCGATGCCGAGGTCCTCGAGGCCGCCAAGGCT
>CALLIQ010000312.1 GCA_938008925.1 uncultured Acidimicrobiales bacterium | reverse complement strand
GTTAGCGAGCAACTCGGTTCGTGAGCGGAGCGAACGGCGGTGGCAACATGGAGCGATGGCAGTTCTCCATCTCTCCATCACGCTCGACTGTGTTGACCTCGAACGGATCGGTCAGTTCTGGTCGGCCGCGCTCGGGTTCGGCGACGTCGAAGTCGACGGCGACTACATGTTGGTGAGAGGGAGCGGTGCCCTGTCCGGCGTACGCGGAATCACCCTTCAGCGCGTGCCCGAGACGAAGACGGTGAAGAACCGCATGCACCTCGACGTCGTGGTCGATGACGTCGATCCAGAAGTGGCTCGCCTCGTCGACCTCGGCGCGTCGATCGTGGCCGATGCGGTCGACGGCGATCCGTACGAGACGGTGGTCATGGGCGATCCCGAAGGCAACGAATTCTGCGTCATCAAGGCGCACGGATGAGCGCCGTTCACTCGGATTCGAGCTTGGCGTAGGCGGCTGGCGGGGTGCCGAAGTGGGCGGTCAAGGCTGCGGTGAGATGGGCCTGGTCGGCGTAGCCGAGCTCCCGAGCGACGTCGGCCCACGACTCGACCGGTTGGCGTGCACGCTCCGCGGCCGTCTGGAGACGATGGCGATCGAGGACCCACTTGGGGCCGACCCCGACGTGCTCGGAGAACAGCCGTTGGAGCGTGCGGGTCGACACGCCCATGTGAGCGGCCAGATCGGCGGCCTTGGTGACCCGATGGTCGGGCGCCGTCGTTTCGACGAGGGCCGACAGCTCCTCGCCGACCGTCGGATCCGCGGGAGCCAACGGTGCGAAGAAGCCGTGGATCAGCGCCACCCGCGTCTCGTCGTCGGCAGCGTCAGCAACGGCATCGGCGAGCGCTCGCCCCTCGGGACCGAAGAAGTCGTCGATGTCGATCCGTTCGTCGGTCAGTTCGCTCATCGACCGATCCGAGAACGCGCGGAATCCACCAGGCCGGAACTTCACACCGAGCGCCCATGCTCGGCCCTCGAGCTCTCGCTCGAAGATCGTCCGCATGACGCCGGAGAGAATCGCCGTGCCGTCCGGTTCGAAGACGAGGTTGACCGCCGGCGGGGGAACCACGTTCTGCACGAACGGCTCGTCGAGTTCCCACGCCGTCTTCCAGTAGAACTCGACGAAGCGGTCGAGGGGCGGCTCGGGATCCCACCGGTCGAGCGTGAAGTGTCGAAACGCCTCGTTGGGACGAACGATGCCCTTGGTGGTTTCGTCTGCTGATCGCCGCACCGGACCATGCTCGCGCAGAGGGACCTCGGTCAGTCGGCGAACCAGAACTCGATCTCGGCCGAGTCGGAGTCGAATGCGGCGGCGTGCTCGACGTTGGCGGGAACGTGGTACCACTCGCCGACGCCGTAGTTGCTCTGCTCGCCGTCGATCGTCAAGGTGAGCGAGCCCTTGGTGATGACGCCGACGTTGTTGGTGTCGTGTCGATGCGGGGCGATCGAGGTGCCCGCCGGGTAGGTGGCGAACAGCACGTCGCACCCGCTGGCGGCCAGCTTGAAGGCATCGAAGGGTCCCTCGAACGACGGGAGGCCTTCGATCTCCGGTGGGAAGTGGTCGACGGAATTGGTCATGTGTTCTCTCTCCTCTTGGGCTGCTTCTGTTCGCGACTCGCGAGCAGGTTCTGAATGGTCGACATGGCTGACGTGAGCTCGTCGAGTTGTGGTGGGTCGAGATGATCGACGAGGTCGAGGACGCGGGCGTTCGATCGCCGCTCGATCGTTGCGAGAAGTCGCCGGCCCCCAGCGGTGAGTTCGACCACGCGCTGGCGACGATCGGTTGCTGACACGGAGCGCTCGATCAGCTGCCGGTCGTCGAGCCGGCCGAGGAGCCGGCTCGTGTAGGCGAGATCGAGGTCGAGTCGATCGGCGACCTCGCCGGGATGGGGGGCACCGAGCTCGCGGATCGTGAACAACAGACGCGATTCGCCGAGTGTCACATCGAGTCCCTCGTGCTGATCGTCGAGCGCTCCGATTCGCTCGGTGAAGAACCGATTGAAGGCGCGCAGCCGTTCGGCGAGATCGTGCGCAGCGGGGTTCATTTCCTGGACTCTAGTCAATAATGGATGTGAGTCCAGTAATTCAATGCTCTGGCCGTCTCGCGAACCTGTCGCATTCTTCAAAGACCGCGACGAGCCACGCTCATAGGTTCATCGCATGGAGAAAACGAACACTGACAACGACCCCCGGATCGACACGCTCGAGTCGATGATCCAGTCCTTCGAAGGGCTCGTCCGTTCGATCGAGCCACACCAACTGGTGCTGGCGACACCGTGCGAGGCGTTCGATGTCGCCGGCGTCCTCGACCACGTCGCCGTGTGGATCCAGGTCTTCGATTCGGCGGTGAATGACACGGAGCTTTCGATCGACCCGATGAACGACCACGTGACGGAGGGCTGGGCCGACGTCATCGCCACGCACGGCGCATCGATCCTGAACGGCCTTCGGGCGAAGGGCGTCGACCGGGAGATGGTGATGACCGCGAGCCCCATGCCGGGAGAGTTCATCTTGTCGATGCTGTTGATGGAGTACGTCGGTCACGGCTGGGACCTGGCGACGGCGCTCGGCGTCGACGTGGTGCACTCCGACGTCGAAGCGGAAGTGGCGCTCGCCGCTGCTCAGGCGATCATCCAACCCCAGTACCGGGGGACCGGCATGTTCGACGCCGAGGTGGAGGTCGGCGTCGATGCCGATCCGCACACCCGCTTCGCCGGCTTTCTCGGACGAGCCGTCAGCTGACGGTGGCGCCCGTCGTGGTGATCACGCCGACCGACGGGCGCACGAGGAAGCGAACCTGGGGTGCCCGATTGCGCTCGCGACCGACACCCGTCGACACGTAGATCCGCTGCCCGTCGAGTTCGTGCAGACCTCCGGCGGCAACCGACCGAGGCACATCGGCCAGGGTGACCGGAGGCCCGAAGAACGGGATGGCGATCTGCCCGCCGTGGGTGTGGCCGGCCACGACGAGGTCGATGCCGCTGCCCCCTGGGACCAAGTCGACGTTCCCCGGCCGATGCGTCACGAGCAGGCGGAGGGCGTCGGCATCGCCGGCGGCGAGCTGCTCGATGGTGCCGGGCCGTCGACTGTTGTCGCCGTTGTGGCTGAGCCCACCGACTCGAACCGTCGTGCCGCTGATCTCGACCTCGACGACCTCGTTGTCGAGCACGACGATGGAGGTGTCGCGGGTGAGTCGGCGAAGACCATCGACGGAATCGGTGTCGCCGTTGACCATGAAGACGTGGGCGACCGATGCGTCGAGCCGCTCGAGGAAGATCTCGAACTCTGCGGCCCGTTCGGCGTAGCCCTCGCCGTCGAGCTGCCACAGATCGCCGGGCACGAGGACCAGATCGGGCTCCTCGGCGAGAAGGGTGTCGAGCGCGTCGTTCTCGTAGTCGCCGATGGAGATGGTCTGGACATCGCTCAACACGCCGATCCGGAGGCCAGCGTTGTCCGGTGTGGTCGGGAGCTCGACTCGGTCGACGCGGAGCCAGAACGGCTCGATGTGCGATGCGTAGAGCCCGATCGGCGCACCGAGTACGGCCACGCAGAGCGCGATTTTGAGCCACCGATTCATGGTCCTGGGTCGGAGCAGCATGATCGCGGCGGCGAGAGGAATGGCCAGCGTCCCGATCAGGTAGATCAGGTGGGTCATGGCGAAGGTGTCTCGGCCAAGACCGAAGAGCAACAAGACGCACGCCCCGGCTGAAGCGGCGATCCCGGCCAGGAGCGCCCGCATCACATGGGGCCCGACATCGGGCTTGGCTGCACCGGCAACGCCGCCGGCCAGCCCGATGAGCCCCGCAGCGACGAGGACGAGATGGTTGAACTCCACGACCACTCAGTGTGGCAGGTCCCCATCCTCCGCACCAGGGACCAGTGATTTCCCCGATCGTCCGGGTGGTCGGTCGACCTATGTTGGTCTTCAGACAGCCCGCTCCGGAGGGGGAGCGGGATGTCTCACCAGGCGGGCCGGTCGTGATGACCGGTTGGGGAAGTGCCGAGCGCGCGTCGCTCGGCACTTTCGCGTGCGGTGAGCTGAACGAGCGTCGCGTTCGGGAGCAGCACTTGCGAGCGTCTCGTTCGAGGACGAGTGTTGCGGTCATGGTGATGACGATCGACGACGCACGCACCCACGCGATCGAGGGGATGGCGAAGCCGGGTGAGTGGTTGACCGGCGCCGAGCGAGTCGCGGCATGGACGGCGGCCCGCAACCCGAGCGCGATCCCCGACGGGCTCTCAACCGCCGAGCTGGACGTCGTGCAGCGGATCGCCATGGACCCTGGCGGTCTCACCCGCGAGTGGGCCGATGGTGCGATGGACTCGATCCGCAGCGCCGAACCGGATCGCGACGCTGAGGAAGCCGAGGGCCGCTACGTCGAGCTGGCTGCGATCGCTGCCATCTCTCGGGTGATCGACGTGATGGACCGCTCACTCGGCCGCGAGCCGACGCCGATCCCCAGCGACAGGGCCGGCGCGCCCTCACGCCAGCGGCCGAGCGACGTTGGTGACGTCGGTGCATGGGTCGCGCAGTCGACCGGGCCGACCCGGGCCAATGTGAGCCGGACGTTCTCGCTCCTTCCCGAGACCAACGTGCTCTGGCGTGATCTGGTCGACAGCCACTACTCGCGTGGCGTCGAGTTCATGCAGCTCGACTGGGATCGTGCGCTGAGTCGGCCCCAAGTCGAGTTGGTGGCGTCCCGTACGACCGCGCTCAACGAGTGTTTCTATTGAACGTCGTCACATCTGACACTGCTCCGTGTGAGTGGTGACGCAGCCGGCCTCGACGTCGATCTCGATCAGGCGATGAACGGCGGCGGTGGTGCTGGAATCCCGGCAGGAGCCGAGTTGATCGCGTTCGCCGAGGCCGCCGCAGCCGCGTTCGATCACACCGACGCCGCGCTGACCTCCAGCCGAAACGCCCTCGAAGCGGTGGTCGGCGCCGAGGGTGTGAAGGAGGCGGCGGCGACGGTCGCCATCTTCAATGGGCTCGTTCGAGCCGCTGACGCCACCGGCATCGAGCTCGACGCTGGGGTCACCGCGGCATCGAAGGACTTCCGGTCCGATCTCGGCGTCGACGACTACAAGGGTGCTGCCAACACGAGCGACCTCGATCGGCCAGGCGACGTCGCGCCGATCACCGAGGTCGGCGCGCTGTTCGGCGACTGACGATCGGCCGGCGGTCACCGGCGCGGGAGACCAAATGGGCGCCGAGGAGGCGCCCGCACGTCCTAGGCTCGCTCTCCGTGAGCGAGCCTTCGACATCTTCGACCGACGCCGTCTCTGACGCGCCCCAACACCGGTACACATCCGAGCTCGCCCAGGCGATCGAGATGGCCTGGCAGGATCGATGGGACGAAGCGGGCACCTTCCACACCCCGAACCCGGCCGGCCCGCTCGGCGACCCGGATCTCGTGGCCGAACGAGGCGAGAAGCTGTTCGTCCAAGACATGTTCCCGTACCCGTCCGGCACGGGCCTGCACGTCGGGCACCCGCTCGGCTTCATCGGGACCGACGTCTACTCCCGCTACAAGCGCATGACCGGCCACAACGTGCTCTACACGATGGGGTTCGACGCGTTCGGTCTGCCCGCGGAGCAGTTCGCCGTCCAGACCGGCACCCATCCGGCCATCACGACCAACGCGAACATCGCCACCTATCGGCGTCAGCTGCGCCGGCTCGGCATGAGCCACGACACGCGGCGCTCCATCTCGACCACCGACCCGTCCTACTACCGCTGGACGCAGTGGATCTTCAGTCAGGTCTTCAACGCCTGGTACGACCACGACCAGGACAAGGCCCGTCCGGTCTCTGAACTGATCGCCGAGTACGAAGCCGGCACCCGGCCGACGCCGGACGGCCGCCCATGGGCCGAGCTCGCTGCAGCTGAACAGAACGAGATCGTCGACGACCAGCGGCTGGCGTACGTGAGTGATGCTCCCGTCAACTGGTGCCCCGGTCTCGGCACCGTCGTCGCCAACGAAGAGGTCACCGCCGACGGTCGGTCCGACCGCGGCAACTTCCCCGTCTTCAAGCGGAACATGCGGCAGTGGATGATGCGCATCACCACCTACGCCGATCGTCTCATCGACGACCTCGACACGCTCGACTGGACCGACGCCATCAAGACGATGCAGCGGAACTGGATCGGCCGCAGCCACGGCGCCAAGGTCGACTTCGAGAGCCCTGCGGGCACCATCACCGTCTTCACCACCCGGCCGGACACGCTGTTCGGCACGTCGTTCATGGTCCTGTCGCCCGAGCACCCCTACGTCGACGAGCTGGCCGACGCGTCGAAGACCGACGAGATCGCGGCGTATCGCGAACAGGCCGCGGCCAAGAAGGACTTCGAGCGCCAGGACGACACGCGAGAGAAGACGGGCGTCTTCACCGGCGCCTACGCCACCAACCCGGTCAACGGCGATCAGCTGCCGATCTGGATCGCCGACTACGTGCTCATGGGTTACGGCACCGGCGCCATCATGGCCGTGCCGTGCGGCGACACCCGCGACTTCGAGTTCGCTCGGAAGTTCGACCTG
>CALLIQ010000311.1 GCA_938008925.1 uncultured Acidimicrobiales bacterium | reverse complement strand
ACTCCCAGGAGCAGCCTGGATCTACCCCGACTCACCAATTGCCGAAGTCCGCAACCGGGTCAGGATCGACTTCGGCGCCCTCGATCGATGGATGGAGGAAGAGGTCGAGGTGATCGTTCACCCGCGCTCGCCCTATGCGCGCATCGATGTCTTGCCGTCGAGCCGACACGTGGTCGTGCGGGTCGATGGTGTCGTCGTCGCCGACACTCGCCGGGCATCGATCCTCTACGAGACGGGCTTGCCGCCGCGCTTCTATCTTCCGATCGACGACGTGACCGCCGGCGTCTTGACGCCGACGGACTCATCGAGCGCGTGTCCCTACAAGGGGATCGCTCGCTATTGGGACGTCACGGTCGAGGGTTCGGTGCACCGCGACCTGGTGTGGGGGTACGACAACCCGCTGCCGGAGTCGGCTGGGGTGCAGGGCCTCGTGTGCTTCTACAACGAGAAGGTGGAGATCGAGGTCGACGGGCGACCGCTCGAGCAGCCGAGAACCAAGTTCTCCTAGCCCTCGGTCGCGCGGCCCCGCTCGCGGCTATTCGAAGAGCGCCGGTACGCGATCGCGGGGACGGCCGATGATGGCGGTCTCGGCGGTGACGACCACGGGTCGTTGAAGCAGGCGGGCGTGCTTCTCGAGCACTTCGATCACGACCTCGGGATCGCTCAGCGAGTCCTCGTCGAAACCTTCGCCCAGCAACTTGTCCTTGAAGAACTTGTCTCGTCTCACGAGATCGCCGGGCTCATCTTCCAGCTTGGCGATGATCCCCTCGAGGACGGCCCGATCGGGCTTTTCCTTCATGTAGAGGACCACGTCGTGATCGACACCGGCCTGCTGCAGCACATCCAGTGCTGCGACGGAGGTGCTTCAATTCGGGTTGTGGAACAGCGTGACGTCAGCCATGACCTCGGACTGTAGAGGGCGGAGGCCTCAGCGACGAGGCCGCCGGTTCTCCCAGCAGGCCCGATGCCAGTGGCGTCGCAGGTCGACCTCGGCCGGGACGGCCACGACGTGGGACAACCCCGCTGGAATCTCACGCTGGCAACCAGGGCAGAGATAGGCACGTACCGAGTCGCCGCTCATCACGTAGTGGACGACAGTGTCCGGCGTGTCGGAGGGGTCGGGTTTCGATTTCGGGCCGGTGCGCTTCGGCTTGGCGCGCTTCTTGGCCTTCGCCTTGTTCTTGCTCGACGTTGGCTTGGACGGCGTCACCACGCCGGCCGCTCGATCCGCCTCCCGGCGTGCTTCGCGAGCCCGATTGCGCTTCGGCATCAGCCGAACAGCACCCAGCCGAGCAGCGCAAAGGAGACGACGAACGCTGCGGCGACGAAGAAGTAGTCGAAATTGGAGCGACGGTGCTGGCGCCGCGGATCGAAACCCACCTCGGGAGTATTACCGTTCCGGGTGATGCCCCCTCATCTGCGCTCTCTCCCGTTGGCCGCGCTCGCCGTCGGATCGCTGATCGTCGGCGCCTGCACCCAGGGTGTCGCTCCGGAAGTCACGAGCGACGACCCGGTTTTGGTCGAAGGCCGAGACATCTATGTTCGGCAGTGTTCGAGTTGCCATGGTCTGACCGGTGCCGGGGGGCGCGGCTCCAAGCTGAACGAGGAGCGGGTGCTGCAGCGCTACCCATCGGTCGATGCGCAGCTCGAGATCATTCGCAACGGGCGCAATCAGATGCCGGCGTTCGGCGAGAAGCTCGACGATGACCAGCTCGACGCCGTCGTCCGCTACACCCGCGAGGTCCTCGCCGTTCAGGGCTGACGCTCAGATGGCACCGGCTCCGGCCGACAGGTAAGTCGACAAGCATCGACAAATGCCGGTTGCCCGCTCGCTACTCTCGCTTCCACCGGGACGGCCGAGTCGGAAGGACAGCCGTGAGAGGGACCCACGACATGATCAGGTTTGGCCCGTGAAGCCGTTGGTACAGCACCCGGCGGCAACCCTTCGTTCGTCGATTCGTATGGATGGAGTCGACACGATCGTCGGGCACGAGCGGACGCCCCACGTTGCTCCGCTGCGTGTCACCGTGCCGCGGACCGTTCTTCTGGTTGCTGCGCAGGACGACATCGCCACGATGCGGACGCTGGTCGGGTCGCTCGCCGGTGACCGATGGAAGGTCGTGGCTGCGTCGTGTGTCAGCGACGCCGAACGAGTCGTCGCTCAGGCAAAGCCAGCAGTCGCGCTCATCGACTTGGGCCTGGCCGAAAGCGATGCCGTGCTCCGTCTGATCGTCGATCGAGCACCGGCCTGCACGGTGATCGTCGAACGGCGAAACGGAACGAGTGCGTCGACCGTCGACTTGGTGAGGCGGCTCGCCTCGTTCTGAGCTGAGGAGAGCAGCTCGGAAGACCAGCCCAGGAGACCAGCTCCGACGACCGGGGCGACTCAGATCACTGGAAAGGCCGGGTCGGTCACTCGCTCGGCTCGGCCGAGTGAGTGGATCACGGCCCAGTCGCCGTGTCGGTGTCTGGCGATACCGACGAGAATGTCGATCACTTCGCCGGTCGCCTCAGCGGGCGATTCCGGGGTTGGCACGCCGATGCTCGTAGCCAGATCGTCGACGTGCATGAGGATCTCGATGAGGCGAGTCGCGCAGAAGTCGTCGAGGGTGAGCATGCGCTGGCCGAGCGCTCCGACCAATCGATCGTCCGGCTCGGTCGCGAGACGGTCGCGCAGGTCGCTGGCCACCTGGGCGGCCTTGGCTGCGAGCTCGTCGTGGCCGATGGTCGACTCCTCGGCCGAGACCTTTTTGATCTGGTCGTGGATCGGCGCGTCGAGGGCGGCGTGGAAGTACGTGAACTTGGTGAGGAGTTCGTCGTCGGCTTGCAGCGACGGGTCGGTGCGGTCGAGATAGGCGACGACGGCGCCGCTCGCTCGGACGAGGTGGGCGGCGAGGGCACCGACCGTCATGTCGTCGAGTGCGCTGGGCTCGTCCCACTTCGTGCCGACGGCGGGGTTGGCGACGAGCGTGGCTGCGTCGTCGGCCGCCTTGGCAGCGAGGGCACGAAGCGGGCTCAGGGGCTGTGTGCCCGAGGGCTGTGCGCTCGCAGGTTGGGTACTCGG
>CALLIQ010000310.1 GCA_938008925.1 uncultured Acidimicrobiales bacterium | reverse complement strand
AGCGTCTGGTGCATGCCCTCGGTGACGTTGGCGGTCCGGTCGGTCACGCCGGCCTTCTTCTGCGCACGGCGGATGAACCACGGTGATGGCTTCGCCTGTGAGACGGACTCGACCACTCGGGTCCCGCCGTCGACCTGGTGGAACTCATAGCGCCACGTGGGGCCGAACGACATCGGCACCTTGAATTCGAAGACCTGGCCTCGCTCGGCAGCGGTGACGGTGGGCTTGGTGTTCCAGCGGCTCTTGCCGAGTTCGTTGGCGCCCTTGAAGCGAGCTCCGACGACGGGCTCGGCGGTCTTGCCGACCCACTCGGCGCTCTTGCATTCCGGGCTCATCTCGCCGATTCGGCCGACGTCGGTGACGATGTCGTAGAGGGCCTGCGGCGATGCGGGGATGACTCGCTCGACGGTGGCGCTGATTGCTTCGTGCTTGCTCATGGGACTCGCTCCTCAGGTTTGTGGAGCCTTGCGAACCGGCTCCGTTGTCCTGTTGACGGAGCCCCGAATCAAAATCGACAGGGAATCTCGAATCTTTTCGAGATTTCTTCGTCCGGCTTCGAAGACACACAATCGATCTCCCGCTGCGGTCAGCAACTATGCGGGCTCACGGTTGCGACGAGCGCCGGTGCGGCGAAGGTCACCGAGCCATCAGCGAGGACGAACGAGGAGAGTTCGCGCCGAGCTCGGTCGAGAAGCCGAGTCTCCGCTTCGTCGTCGATGAGATCGGCGAGCGTCCAGCCCCGGACGTCGGTGTGAACCCATCGCTCGATTGACTCAAACCGGGCGGCACCGTCCAGCACGTCGATGCGGCTCGGTCCATCCAGCGATCCGACGAGTGCTGCGATGTCCGACTCGGTCCCGATCGTGAACGGTGCCCGCAGTGCATCTGCGGCCTCGCTCCCCAGCTCATCATCGACCAAGCGCACCATCGCGTCGTAGCCGGGTGACCGTTCGAGCTCAGCCCACGTCGCCACGGTGACGGCCCCTCCCGGTGCGGCCACCCTCGCAATCTCCTTCATCGCCGCCGTTGCATCCACGAAGAACATGGCGGAGAACTGGCTGACGACTCGGTCGAACGAGCCGTCGCCGAAAGGCAATGCCTCGGCAACCCCGCCTTGCCACTCGATCTCGTCAGCCCGTCGCCTGGCGACGGCCAACATGCCCTCGTTGGGATCGAGACCGACCACTCGCCCCCCTTTCCCGACTCGTCGGGCGGCTTCGGCTGCCAGAACCCCGGTGCCGCATCCAACGTCGAGAACCGAAACTCCGTCGTGCGCGGCGGCGTGGTCGAGCACCTTCTCCGGAAACTGTCCGAACAGCGCAGGGACGAAGAACTCGTCGTAGATCTCGGCGGCGGTCGTGTTGACCTGCCCTCGTGCGGCGTCGCCGGTCGAAAGCGGTGTCGTTCGTGATGAGTCGTTGGTCATGGCTCGACCGTCGCTCGATGACTCGACGAGGTCGAGTACTGATTTCGAACTCGACCGACGATCTCACCGCGCGATGATCGAGCGATGGGGACCTATCGCCAGTACTGCCCGATCGCCCGAGCATCAGAGATCCTGGCCGAGCGCTGGACACCGCTCGTGATTCGGAACGTGATGCTCGGTGCGAACACATTCAGCGTCATCGCTCGTGGCGTTCCCTCCATGTCGAGATCGATGCTGGCCAAGCGCCTGACCGAACTGGAACACGACGGCGTGCTGTCGTCTCGGCCGAAGGCGAGCGGTCGAGGATCGATCTACGAACTGACCGAGGCAGGTGCTGATCTGGCCGGCGTGATCGAGACGCTCGGCAACTGGGGGGAGCGCTGGATCGAGGTCACGACCGAGCACGCCGATCCCGGCTTCGCGCTGTGGGCGTGGTGCCAGGCGCAGCTCGACCGGTCGGTGTTGCCGACCGGTCGAGTGGTGATCGCGTTCACGTTCCCCGACGAGCCGCCGTCGAATCGGCTCTACTGGCTTCTCATCGAGGACGGTGACGCCGAGGTCTGCTACTCAGACCCTGGTGACGAACCGGCGCTGCACGTCGAGGCCCGATCGCTGGCGTTCGTCGACTGGCATCGGGGTGCTCGTTCGTGGACCTCGACCAGGCGGAGCGGGGAGATCACGGTGACCGGCTCAGCATCGCTCGCTCGGTCATTGCCGACCTGGAATCTCCACGCCCCGATCGCTCCCCGCACTGGCGAGCCGGTCCGGTCGTGAATCAGTAGCCGTCGTCGTCAGCCGGCTCGGCGCCGGCGTCGATCGCAGCTGCCTGATCACCCTGGATCAGTCCGCCCTGTGGGTTGGCGAGGAACCAGACGTCGCCCGAGCCTTGGCCGTTGATGTCTCCTGGCGCACCGTCGCCTGCGAACAGGTAGAGCGGCCACACGCCAGCGGAGAGCTGGAACTGGCCGTCGTCCCGCTGCACGACCGAGAAAACCGCAGGATCGAGACCATCGGGAAGGTCGGCGGTTGGCACCACGATCGGCGGCCACGCATCAGCGCATGCGTCGTTGCACGTCGGCTGACCATTCGCGTCTTCGGTGAAGCCGTACAGGCTGAGCCCGTCGCCATCGACGAGGATCGGACCGAGCTCGCTGTCGGCGGCCGAGATCGAGACCGCCGCTGCCTCCCCGGCGGGTGCGCCGGCTTCCTCGGTGATGAGCGAGCCATCGGGGTCGACGACGAACCAGACGTCACCCGAGCCCTGGCCGGACACATCGCCGGGCACCACGTCGCCAGCGAAGAAGTAGAGCGGCCACTTCCCGGCGACGAGTTGGAGCTGACCGTCGTCCCGAACGGTGGTGGCGAAGATTCCGACGTCGAGACCGGGGGCGACGGCGAAGTTCTCGTCGACGATCACCGGCGGCCACGCGTCGGCGCATGTGCCCGAACAGGTCGACGCAGCGTCGACGTCGTTGGTGAAGCCGTAGAGCGTCAGGCCGTTCGACCCGACGAGAACCTCGCCGAGGTCGCTCTGGCCGATCGTTGCGGACGCTCCGGCTTCAGGGGCTGCGGCTTGCTCGTCGGCGGCGGCGACCTGCTCAGGAGCGGCGGTGAGCGGCACACCGTCGCTTCCTCCACATGCGGTGGCGAGGAGGCCGAGGGTTGCGGCGCCGGCCAGGATCCGCGATCGGCGGGAGCCGAGCACACGGCTCGATCGTCGCAGGGTGGGTTTGGTGGGTTTGGTCACTTGCATGTCGTTGCTCATCAGGGGTTCCTTTGTTGCTACGGGTGTTGTGTGTGTGTGTGAGAGAGAGAGAGGAGGTCGAGAGCTGAGCGAGACCGTCAGGGAGTGACGGTCAACGTCCCGCTCATGGATGGGTGGACCGCGCAGAAGAACGAGTAGGTCCCGGCCACCTCGGGAGCGATGAACGAACCGTTCGCTCCCCCGGCGAGCGTTCCGGTGTCGAACGCGGCGTCGACACTGGTGAGCGTGTGCACGACGCCATCGCTGTTCGTGACGGTCACGGTCTCGCCAGCGGCGACGGTGAGGTCGCCGGCGAAACCGAAGTCGACGATGTCAATCACCGAGCCGTCAATCACCGAGCCGTCGATCACCGACCCACCAGCGTCGGCATCGGCACCGTTTGCGGCGCTGTCGCCGGCGACGCCGTTCTGGCTGGCGTGTTGGCCCTCGGCATGGGAGGAGGTGGCTGCGGCGGTCGACGGGCTCGGACCGGGCCGAGTGAGCATCGCTGCAGCAGCGAGTGCGCCGATGACGCAGATGGCGAGTGGTATTGAGACGCGCGAAGCGAGAGCTCGTGCGGACATGGGGGTTCCTTTCGTGGGCGAGGGTTGCGTCTGGTGTCAGACCGATCGTCTGATCACCGGGTGGGTCACGTGGCGGGGAAACCGAACGTGCGGAAGTACCACAGCGACGACGTCAACCAAATCGCTGAGAGCACCGTGGCGAGCAGACCGCCCATGACGGGCAAGGCCCAAGAGGGCATCCGCTTCGAATGCAGCACGAGCATCTTGGCGGTGAAGATGCCGTAGAACGAGCAGCCGAGCAGCGAGTGGGCCAACACTCGCGGGCTCGAGTCTTGAAATCCGAGCGCCCACAGGCAGTGGTAGGCCACGGGCAGGGTGAGGACGAATGCGGTCGTGCCGGACCAGCGGTGGGTCTGTCCGACCCAGCTCGGCGCAGCGCCAGCTCCGGGAAGTCGACCCCACATCCACAGCGCGCTGAGAACCTGCACCAGCACGAGGGCGCCAGCCCCGGTCGCGAGCCACGCCTTCATCGGAAGGACGGCACTGAAGCCCAGGCTCGTGATGCCCTGGCCGGTCGGCGTGTGGATGCGACCGTAGGCACCGAGCGAGATCGAGACGAGGCCGCCGATGG
>CALLIQ010000309.1 GCA_938008925.1 uncultured Acidimicrobiales bacterium | reverse complement strand
TGCCGGCGGGTGGCGAGCACGACTTGGCGCAGTGCGGCACCGGCGGCGAACCCGCCGAGCCCGAAGGTGAGCATCGGGTAGAAGCCGCGACCGCCGAGGACGACGGCCAGCGCCATGGATCCAACACCGGCGATGGCCGGCCAGAAGAGCCGCTCGGAGAGCAATTCGTTCGACGCCTTGCGCCAGGGAAGCACCGGCGCCGAGGCCATCAGGAAGAGCATGACGAAGGCGATGGGGCGGGCCATCGAGTCGAAGTAGGGGCGGCCGATCGTGAGGCGACTGCCGTCAAAGGCCTCGGCCAACAGGGGAAAGACCGTGCCGAGCAACACGACGAAGGCCAACGCCCCGAAGATCACGTTGTTGGCGAGGAACGAGGCCTCGCGCGAGACCGGTGAATCGATCGCACCCGGCGAGCGCAGACGGTCTCCCCGCCAACCGATCAACCCGACGCTCAGCGCCGAGACCACAGCGAAGAACGCGAGGAGCCACGGCCCGATCTCACCGTCGGCGAACGCATGGACGGAGTCGATCACGCCGGAACGGGTGAGGAAGGTACCGAGGATCGTCAGGCAGAACGTGGCGCACAGCAGCGACAGATTCCAGACCCGCAACATGCCGCGACGTTCCTGCACCATGACGGAGTGGATGTATGCGGTACCCGTGAGCCACGGAAGCAGTGATGCGTTCTCGACGGGATCCCAGGCCCAGTAGCCACCCCAACCGAGGACCTCGTAGCTCCACCAGGCGCCGAGCACGATGCCGAAGGTGAGAAAGCCCCACGCGGCGACGGTCCAGCGCCGGGTTTCCACCAACCAGCCCTCACCGACGCGCCCGGTGATCAGGGCGGCGATGGCGAAGGCGAACGGGACGGTGAACCCGACGTAGCCGAGGTAGAGCAGCGGCGGATGGAACGCCACGAGGATGTGGTTCTGCAGGAGCGGGTTCGGACCGAGGCCGACGAAGTTCGCCGGGACGGCCGTCTCGACGAACGGGTTCGACGGTCCGACCAGCAGACCGAAGAAGAAGGCACTGACGGCCAGCATCACGACCAACGCCCAGCCGAACAGCGGGTCGTTGAGCCGCTCCTTGAACTTGACCATGATCGCGGCGATGTAGCCACCGAGGATGAGCGCCCACAGGATCAGCGAGCCTTCGAGCGCCGACCACAGCGCAGCGAAGTTGTAGAGCGGCGGGGTCGCTTCGCTGCCCACCTCTTGGACGAAGCCGACGGAGTAGTCGCGCTGGAACAGCGCGATCTGCATGATGACGAACGCACCGATACCGGCGACGAGAACGAGCCACGCCCATTGACGAACCGGCTTGAGCAAATGGTGCTTTCCGGTGACGAGTGCATAGGCGCCCCCGAGGGCACCGAGCAGCGAGGCCGAGAGGCCGAGCACCGAGAAGGCGAAACCGAGCGTTGTGTTCACGTCAGGAGTTGCTCACGTCATCCAACGGATGAACGATCCACACCGGGACGCTCGCCTTCGTTTTCCGCGACGTAGCTCTCGGAGTGCTTGACCAGGATCTGGCTCGAGGTGAAGGTGCCTCGTTCCCATCGGCCCTCGACCACGACGGCCTGGCCGAGCTCGAACAGGTCGGATGGTTCTTCGCCGATGTGGACCACTTCGGCGTCGACCTCGTTGAAGTTGACGGTGAAGCTCATCCGCCCGCTGTCGTCGGTCTCGGGTTCGGTGACCACGACGCCCTGCATGCGGAAGGTCTGATCGCCGAGTTCTGCCTGTTGAGCGACGGCTTCGTCGACGTTGTAGAAGAACACGCGGGCACTCGTGAGCGCCTGCACGAGGACGAACACGAGCACGGCGGCAATGCCGCCGAGGATCAGCCAGTTCCGAACACCGTTTCGGCGAGCGACCGGCTCATCCGCTTCGGACGGAGTGAGATCGATCTCAGTCAAGGAACCGACGCCTTTCCTCGGGGAGTTGGGCGGCGAGGCGCTTGCCCCGTCGCAGCGTGACGGCGATGTAGATGGCGAGCACGCCGAAGACGAACAGGTATCCGGGGATGGTGAACTCCCAACCCATCAGATGGCTCCCGGGTTCAGGCCGGATGCATCGGCATCGCCGGCCTCGGAACGCCGGGCCGCGATCGCGCCTGCGAGGCGGTCTTCATCGAGCTGGTGCTCGATCCATGCGAGGCGGAATCGGTGCATGAGCAACCACGCGAAGATCGACACCATCGCCACCATCCCGAGGAAGAACGAGAACAGCATGATGTTGTCCATCTGCGTGTCGGTCGGGTCGATGGTGGTGCCCTGGTGGAGGCTTCGCCAGATCTGGACCGAGAACCGGACGATGATCACGTTGAAGAAGCTGATGATGCCGAGCACGGCGGCTCGTCGAGAGCGAGCCACCGGATCCATGTCGAGCCGACGGACGGCGAGATAGCCGAGGTACAAGATGAACGAGACGGCGGTGCTGGTGAGGCGAGGATCCCAGGTCCAGTAGGTGCCCCAGGTGGGGCGGCCCCACAGCATCCCCGTGACGAGGGTGAAGCCGAGGAACAACACGCCGACCTCGGCGGCGGCGCCGGCGACGAGATCCCAGAAGACCGAGCCGTTGCGGAGATGGATGACGCTGCCGACGAGCGTGATCGCGAACGCGATGTAGAGGCTGACGATGGCGCTCGGCACGTGGAGATAGAAGAGTCGGACCGACTCGCCCTGTGCGATCTCCGGCGGTGAGAGCACCAGGCCGAACAACAGCAGCATCGCGGTGAGGGCGAGCGCGATCGCGCCGACGATCCGGGTGCCGCGAGAGCCGGTTCCCTCCACCTGTGAACTCAGCACCTGTGAACTCACGCTTCCTCCAGTAGCGGCCCGAACGACACGATTCCCGCACCGAGGTAAAGGAGCGAGAAAGCCCCGAGGAAACCCACCCACGGCCAACCGTCCGACGAGGGCCCGAACAGGGCCGATTCGGTCGCACGAGTGGCTGCCAGCAGCACCGGAGCCAGCACCGGCAGAAGGAGGAGTGGCACGAGTGTGTCCCGCAACCGCTGTCCTGCTCCCAGCGCTCCGTAGACGATACCGGCGAAGGCCACGGCGAGCGTGGTCGCGACGACGGTCGTGACGAGGAGCACAGGGTCGCCGAGCGGCGGCCCGTAGAGCAAAAACGCGCCGAGACCGACGACGATCTCGAGGGCGACGAGCTGGACGGCGACCGCTGCCGCCTTGCCGAGGAAGATCCCAGCGGGGTCGAAGCCGACCAGTTTGAGGGCGTCGAGATTGCCGTCGGCCGCTTCGACGGCGAACGAGCGGTTGATGCCGAGCAGCGCCGAGAACAGGACCGCCAGCCAGAACAGACCGGGAGCGACCTGCTCGAGCACGGATCTGCTGACCTCACCGTCGACCGCCAACACGCGTCGGTCCGGGGGAATGCCGAAGCCGAACAGGATGAGTACGAGCAGACCGAAGGGCAGAACCTGGGCGGTCAACACCTTCGAGGTGACTTCGATGCGCAGGTCCTTCGAGGCGATCGCTCGGGCGTCATGCAGCATCGAGCACCTGCCCACCGATCACGGTTGCCACCCGGGTGGCCAGCCCCTCGACTCGATCGAGCTCGTGGGACGCCACGATGGCGGTCGCACCCTGGCTGGCCGCTTGGCGAACGAGATCGTCGACGAGGTCTCGACCCTGCGCATCGAGCCCGGCGTGCGGCTCATCGAGCAGCCACAACCGGGGACGCCTGGCGACGAGGATGGCGAGTGAGGTCCGCCGCCGCTGCCCGGCCGACAACGCGCCGACGGGGACGTCGATGAGGCGGCCGCCGACGCCCAGGCGATCCATCACCGCATCGAGGGTCGATCCATCCGCCTGGCCGCGGGTCCAGAACTCGATGTTCTGACGGACCGTGAGCTCGTCGTAGAGCGAGGTGGCGTGGCCGAGCAGGCCGACTCGGGTCCGCACGGTCCGACGCCCGCCGCGAGTCGTGAGGTCGTGGCCGAGCACGGAGCCGACGCCGTCGTGGAGCGGGGCGAGGCCGGCACACAACCGGAGCAGCGTGGACTTTCCCGCGCCGTTCGGGCCCTGCAGGAGCACGATTTCGCCCGCGGACACGTCGAGATCGGCTCCAGCGAGGGCCGGGAAGCGACCGAGCAGGCTCACGGCACCAGTCAGGCTCACCACCGATTGGCTCACCACCGATTGGTTCACCATCGATTCGGGCTCCTGCCCAGACGACCCTGCCGATGACACAGCGAGCAACGGTAGCGGCCTCCCCAGCGACGCCGGGCGTTGTGGGGGCAGAGCTGAGGGCAGAGCGTCGTGGGGGCAGAGCTGAGGGCAGAGCGTTGTCCCTCAGCTGGGTGCCGCCACTGCCGATGGGGAACGTGCGACCATCTCGGACGGCCGGGGAAGAAACTCGGCCGGTCGGAGGTTTCTCCGGCCTTCACGGATCTCGGCTTCACTCCCCCAGGCGGCTCATGACCCACCGAACTGCAGCGATCATCGGCGGCATCGGCCGCAGCCTGATCGGCCTCGGAATCGTCGTTCTCGCGTTTGCCGCGTTCCAGCTCTGGGGCACCGGGCTGCAAGAAGAGCGAGCCCAGAGCTCGCTCGAGGATGACTTTGCGGCTCGCCAGGCCGAGGTCGAGGCCCTCGCGGCAGAGTCGTTGGCTGTCGATCCCGTCGACACGATTGCTGCGACCGACGAGACGGACGCCTCAGACCCAGACCCGAACAACCCAGACCCGAACAACAC
>CALLIQ010000308.1 GCA_938008925.1 uncultured Acidimicrobiales bacterium | reverse complement strand
CGATCGATCTCGATCGTGCGCGTCATGTTCTGGCACGCCCTCGGCTTCTGGTGGATCTCCTGGGCCTTCGCCGCGATGCCGACCGTGTTCTACGTGTCCGGTGCCGTGCTGGCCAAGAGCCTCGCATCGCCAAAGGCCGGTTCGATCTGGGCCGTGGTCGGTGGCCGGTTGCGACGGCTCGTGCTGCCGTATCTGGCGTTCGTGGCGCTCGCCATGTCGGTCGTCATCATCGCCGCGCCGGGCGCAGCGGCGACCAGTCGCGCCGACCTGCTCTCGTGGATCGTCCCGTTCCGCTCGCCCGCCATGCTCGCTTGGGAGGGCGGCTGGCTGTCGACGCCGCTGTGGTTCCTCCGGGCGCTCACGATCATCCTCGTCCTCGTGCCCTTCGTCGCTCCGTTGGCCAAGCGGATTCCGCGCATCGTCGCGTTCGGCGCCTGGGCCGTGTCGCTCGTCGTGCTCGATCGTTGGGTCGACGCACAGACCACCGCGCAAGCGACGGCCGTCGCTCGAGGTGTCGCCGACATCGTTTGCTTCGGCGGCTTCTTCGCTCTCGGCATGGTCGGCCACGATCTGCGCACCCGACTGACCCGTCGAGTGCGAATGCTCGCAGCGGCAACGCTGGGTGCCAGCGCCGTCGCCTGGGCGCTCGTGTTCCCGCCGGCCGACTGGGTCGTCAACAACTCATACGTGCTCTTCGGCCTCGTCGGACTCGCATGGCTCGCCGGCCTGCTCGCGATGGAGGACCACCTCCGCCACCTCGGCAACATCCCGGCCATCCGCCGGTTCGTTGGCTGGATCACGGGGAATGCGATGACGATCTACCTCTGGCACACCCTCGCCCTGGTGTTCGCCTATCGCCTCGTCGGCGCGCCGGACTCGTTGGCTCACTACCTCGTCCTCGGTTGCGTCTTCGCCACGATCCTGGCGTTCGTCGTGCCGGCCGCCCGCCCGCTCGAGGCGCTCGGTTCCAGGGGACCGCGACGCCACGCACCTCGCCCGATTCGAGTCGCCGCAGTCGCGTTGGCGGTGGGCATGGTCGTCAACCAACCGGCGCTGTTCCCCGAGTTCAGCGAAGCGGTCGGGCCGCCGACGCCGTCGGGTCGACCCCCGGTCGGCGGTGACGATGACGCTGCAGTCGCGGAGCCCACCGCCGATGAGCTCGCCGTCATGGCCAGGAGCGCGGAAGCGTGGCTCGGCGGCAACGGTGTCGAGGCCATGGCCATCGTCGAGATCGGCGAGATCACGAACGGCCAGCCGATCACGGCGACGTTCGGCGACGCCGAGGCGCTCGATGCGGGTGACACGTTCGAGGCGCTCAGCCTCACGAAGACGATGGTGGCCGCCGTCGCGCTCCAGCTCGTCGACGAAGGGGCGCTCAGCCTCGACGGGCAACTGCCCGACGTGCCGGGTGTCCCTCGCGAGACCACGGAGCGTCTGACGCTGCGCCGGTTGCTGAGCCACGCTTCCGGGCTCAACGACTACCGGGTGAGCCGCCAGTTCAGCGACGACATCATCTTGGATCCGGTCGACGCCGTCGGTCTCGGTGCCGGCGAGGCCGACCTCGGATCGACGACGCCGAGCTACGCCGCCACCAACTACCTCCTGACCGGCCTCGTCATCGAAGAGGTGACCGGTCAGCCGTTGGCCGACGTGTTGCGGACACGCCTGTTCGAGCCGCTCGAGATGAACGACACCGAGCTCGTCAACAACCGTCGAGCCGGCTTCATCGGCCATGCGAGTGGTGGTGTCGTGTCGACGCTCGCCGACCTCGCTCGGTGGTACGACGCGCTCATGCGCCAAGACACCGTCCTCTCGCCGGAGATGCGGGAAGAGATGTTGTGGGGCGGCCTCGCCTATCAGGGCAACGCGGGCCTCGGCGCCTGGCGGCATTGCCCGTGCGACCCGCCGAGCGAGGCCGATCCGGAACCGTTCCTCTATGCGTTCCACGACGGCGGCGATGCGCGGCTCGTCTACATCCCGTCGCGAGATCTGGTCATCGCGATGCGGCTGTCGAAGTCGCTGTACGACGAGGACCGGATCGTCGACAACATCGACGACGTGATCTTCGCCGTGTCCGATCGCCGCACGATCGGTACGGAGAGCTGAGGGGCGCGAGACTGCCGGGATGGAACCTCGCTTCACCACCGTCTCGCGGCCCACCGACGAGTACGGAACGATCGACCTCAACGTCGCCGTGACCGGCGACGACGCCGCTCCACTGATTCTCTGCGTTCACGGCTGGCCCGAGATCTGGCACTCGTGGCGGTTCCAGATGGAGCACTTCGCCGAGCGAGGATTCAGGGTCGCGGCGATGGACGTCCGCGGCTATGGATGGAGCTCGCGGCCAGAGCCGATCGCGGCGTATCGGATCAGTGAACTTGCCGCCGATGCCGCGGCGGTCGCACGGGCGCTGAGTCCCGACGCACCGTCCATTCTCTTCGGCCACGACTGGGGCGCCCCCGTTGCCTGGAACACGGCGCGCCTGCACGCCGACACCGTGCGAGCGGTAGCGGGCATGAGCGTTCCCTATCGCCCGGCGACGGCAGGCAATCCGATGGAACTGTGGGACCTGCTCTACCCCGACTCCTACTTCTACATGAAGTACTTCCAGGAGGTCGGCGTGGCCGAGGCTGCGTTCATGGAGGACCTTCCCGCTGCGATCCGGATGACCTACTACGCGGCGTCCGGCGACTCGTCGAACGATCTCTGGCTGTCCGAGAAGCCGGCCGATCACGCGTTCCTCGATGGATTGATCGACCCGGATCCAGCGCCCGAATGGATGGCCGGCGATGCGCTCACGCCGACGATCGAGGCGCACCAGGCCGGGCCGATGCACGGCGCCTTCCATCGCTACCGAGCCCAACACCTCGACGGTGCCGACATCGAACCCGTCGGCGAACCCGTGCTCGCCCAGCCCACGTGCTTCATCGGCGGCGAGCGCGACATCGTGCGCAGCTTCGTCCCGGGCATGGACATGTTCGGCAACCCCGGCGAGTTCTGCTCCGACTATCGGGGCACCACCATCGTCGACGAGGCCGGCCACTGGGTGCAGCAGGAGAAGCCAGCGGAGACCAACGCGGCCCTCGACGCCTTCGTCGACTCACTCTGAAATTCGTCGAGCGGCTCCGCGAGCCCACCGCCAAACCTCTGGAAATCGAGACCTGACCCCAGAGGTCAGCCGTGGCAGTGCTTGAACTTCTTGCCGGACCCGCACGGGCACG
>CALLIQ010000307.1 GCA_938008925.1 uncultured Acidimicrobiales bacterium | reverse complement strand
GGCGTCGAGCCCCCGAAGTGCAGGGCATGGCGTGGCTGGCGGGGATGGCCTTCACGTCGGCCGCCGTCGTGGCGCTCGGCTTGCTCTTCGGCCTCGGGGTCTATGACCTCAACGCTCGCACGGTGATTCCGCTCGGAGGCATGGTCATCGGCAACTCGATCTCAGCGACGGTGCTCGTCGCTCGGCGCATCATCGACGAGTTCCAGACGAGGCGAGACGAGATCGAAGCCCGACTGGCGCTCGGTCTCTCGTCGACCGAGGCCGCCCGCCCCTATCTTCGCTCCGCCATCCGAACTGCGTTGATTCCCCAGATCGAGACGACGAAGGCCGTCGGCATCGTCTTCCTTCCCGGAGCCATGGTCGGCCTGATCCTCGCCGGGACCGACCCGCAAGATGCCGTGATGGTGCAAGCCGCGGTGATGTACATGATCCTCGGCTCCGTGGCGACGACCACCACCGTCATCGCTCTCGGTCTCGGGCGGCGTCTCTTCACCGACGACGACCGGCTGATCCGGCTCGCCACGGTCTCGGAGTCGTGAGGCCCGCACTAGGCTCGCGGCCATGTTGATGTTGGTCCGTCGTGTGGCGGCAGCCCTCTCGATGACGGGAATGGTCGCCGCGTTCTTCCGCTTGCGCGGCACCGGTGGCGTTCCGCCTCAGACCGGCGGCTGGCGCGAGGTGGACGAAGTCGACCTTCGCTGACATGTCGTCTGATGGGCGGGTGCAGGTCATCGGTCTCGGCGCCAGTGGGTCGCACTGTGCGCGGCAGTTGGCGACCACGCTCAACGAACGGGGTGGTGTCTCCCTCCATCTGAACGACACCGACGCGGAGCGTCAGTCCCGAGTGATCGACGCCGCCGGCGAATGCGCCACGGCGGGTCCAATGGGGTCGATCGAGCGGCTCGGTTCCTTCGTCACGGTGCTGGCGACCCCGGTTGGCAACCATGTCGCCGAGGCGGAGCGCTGGATTCGAGAGGGATCGCACGTCGTCTCGATGAGCGACGGCACCGCGGATGTCGAGGGTCTGCTCGATCTGCACGAACTGGCGGTCGAGCGAGGTGTCTCGGTCGTGGTGGGCGCCGGATTCGCCCCAGGGGTGACCGACTTGCTCGCTCGTCTCGCCGCGATGCGTCTCGACGTGGTCGACGAGATCGCCGTCGCCAAGGTGGGCACGGGTGGCCCGGCGTGTGCACGACAACATCATCGTGCGCTCAAGACACCGGGCCGGGTGTGGATCGATGGCGCATGGGTCGTTCGCCAGGGCGGCTCGGGCCGAGATCTGGCTTGGTTCCCCGGATCGATCGGCGCCCGCGACGCCTACCGAGGCGATCTGCCGGGGCCGGTCCTGCTTCATCGCTCGTTCCCCGACGCCAGGCGGATCTCCGCTCGGGTCTCCGCCACCCGGCGTGATCGGTTCACCTCACGCCTTCCGATGCTGCGGCCGCCTCACGCGGACGGCGGACCAGGCGCGGTCCGAGTCGAGGTGAGAGGACGCATGGAGGGGGCGGTGCAGACGGTGGTGTTCGGCGTGATGGATCACCCGTCGGTCGCATCCGGTACGACCTCGGCCGTGATGGCCTTGGCCGCACTCGACGCCTCGCTGCCGACCGGCGCCTTCGGCTTGAGCGAGCTACCCGACCCGCGGCCTCACCTGCGTGACCTGCATCGACGAGGGGTCAAGGCGGCGACCTTCGAAGGCACCGGCGTCGAGGTCTAAGCACGCGATTCGCTGCGAAACAACCCGGAGGGTGTGACATTGGCCACTTTGCGTGAGATTGTTTCTCAAGTTGCCACATGCCGTGGTCGATGACATCGATAGGAACATTTTTCGAGATTTCTTCTCAAGTTCTGACCCTCTTCGTGCCGAAGAACTCTCCTGTGATGGAGACGACGAAGAAGGTTCAGAACATGGGTGATGCAAACGAGCTCGAAGGCAAGGCTGAGATCAACGCACGGATCGAGGCCAATCTGCCGCTCGTGAAGCACGTGGTGTTTCAGGTGGCGGTGCACTTCCCTCGCCACGTCGACCGTGAGGAGCTGGCTCGTGCCGGCGCCCTCGGCCTGGTCGAAGCCGCTCGTCGCTACGACGAGTCACGCGGCGTCCCCTTCGAGCGCTTCGCCGCTCAGCGCATCCGTGGCGCGATCCTCGACGCCGTTCGCGCCGCCGACTGGGCCCCTCGCTCGGTTCGCCTCCTCGCTCGCCGCCTCGAAGCCGCAGAGCAGCAGCTCGCCTCCGAGCTCGGTCGAGTCCCCACCACGGTCGAGATGGCCGCAGAGATGGGTGTCGGCCTCGATGAGCTCAAGAAGCTCCAGGATCGCTTGTTCCGCTCCGTCGTTCTTGCCCTCGACCACGAGACCGGCGACGACGGTGACGAGGAACTGACCCTCGTCGACGTCTTGACCGACCGGTCCGCTGTCGAGCCCTCTGAGGAGCTCGAAGTCCGTGAGCTCCACACCTACCTCCGTGACGCCGTCGAGCTGCTTCCCGAGCGCCAGCGCCACGTCGTTGTCGGCTACTTCCTCGAGGGCAAGACCTCTCAGGAACTCGCCCGCTTCCTCGGTGTGACCGAGAGCCGCATCTCTCAGCTTCGCTCCGAAGCACTGCGCAATCTCAAGCTCGGCATCGAAGCCCAGTACGACACCAGCGAAGAGGTCGCTCCCGCCGGTCGTGTCGCTCGTCGACAGGCCGCCTACGCCGACTCGGTGAGCTCGGCCAGCAACTGGAAGGACCGCCTCGGTCGCTGGGACACCAGCTACGACGTTCCCGAAGAGCCACTGCTGCCCGTCGTTCCCGCCTGATCAGAGGCGGCGAACCACTCGCTGCACCCTCGACCCGGCCCCGCTTGCCGCTCGCATCCCCCGTCGCTGTTCGTCAGCACGGGGGATGTGGCGCGTTTGGGGTGGGTGGCCAAAGAGGCTGCGTTCAGAAGGCTGCGGCGTG
Organism: uncultured Acidimicrobiales bacterium; assembly: GCA_938008925.1. Taxonomy (GTDB): domain Bacteria; phylum Actinomycetota; class Acidimicrobiia; order Acidimicrobiales; family SZUA-35; genus CALEWY01. Next base: position 268 of record CALLIQ010000307.1, on the reverse strand, counting down.
CTGCCAACGATCGAGGAGTGAGGAGTCGCCGAAGAGCTCGAGGCGGCTCGGGGGCAGGCGACCCCAGAGCAGCAACAACAGGTCGGAGACCGGTCCGCGAGCGGCGACGTCAGCTTTCGCATGATCGTGCGACCACTCGATGCTCTCGGCACCGAGCGTGGCGAGCCACTCGCCATCGTCGATGTCGGCCGCATGGAAGTGCAGCGTTTCGCCGGCGCCCTCGAGGACGTCGAACTGCATGCGGACCTTGACGAACACGTCGAAGATC
>CALLIQ010000306.1 GCA_938008925.1 uncultured Acidimicrobiales bacterium | reverse complement strand
CGACGCGATGGTCGCAGCGATCGAGAAGGTCGCCGAGGCGCTGTCGATGGCCGATCCGCTCGCAGCCCGAGCGATCGATCTGTTGGCCAGCGAGGCCGCGAACCGGCGCTCGTCGGGCACGGTTCCGCCCCGCCCATCAGCGGCGACCCCGCCGAAGCCGCCGAGTCCAGCGACCGGTGAGACGCCGCCACGACCCGCCGGTCCGCCGAAACCGCCGTCGAATCTCCGGCGCCAGACCAAGCCCACCTACCCGAAGCACAATGCGCCGCCGGGTGCGGGCAAGCCCCCGACCCGTCGACCGCCTTCGCCCCCAGAACCGCCCGAGCGCTAGGTTCGCGTCAGCGCTCAGCTGACCCACGAACCGACCGCCGCACTCGACGGCGCACCTACGGGAGTCTCCATGCCCTACGCCTCCGGCCGCATCTTCCACGACGCCGACAGCCACATCATGGAGCCGCCCGACTGGCTGCGGGAGCACGCCGACCCGCAGTGGCGCGACCGAATGCCGCTCCTGGGAGCGTCGGCAATCGGCCCCGAGGCAGAGGCCGAGGCGATCGACTGGCGCTCTGCGACCTGCCCGCTGCATCTCGATCCGGACTACCGGGCCGACGAGTCGCAGCTCATGCTGCGCAAGAACTATGACGCGGTCGGGTCGTTCGAACGCGACCATCGCAGCCAGGCGCTCGACCAGCTCGGGTTCGCCAGTCAGTTCGTCTACAACACGTGGACGAGCGGGCTGCTCGTGTCGGCCGAACAGGGCGACGACATGGATCTCACCTATGCCATCGCTGACGCCCACAACCGTGGGATGACGCACTTCTGCTCGGTCGACGACCGCCTCCTCGCCGTTTGCTACGTCGCGCTGGCCGACCCCGCACGGGCTGTTGCCCAGGCCGAGCGAGCGATCGAGGCGGGAGCAGCTGCGCTGATGATCGCGTCGCAGTGCCCTCGCACGCATTCGCCGAGCCACGTCGATCTCGACCCGGTCTGGGCTGTCGCTCAGGAGGCCGGTGTGCCGATCGTGATGCACGTCGGCGGCGGGGGAGAGCTGCTGTCGCCGAGCTACTTCGCGAACGGGTTGCCACCAGTGCCCGACTTTCATGGCGGCGCCGAGAACTTCCGGTCGATCGACTACATGGCCATCCCGGTCAATCCGATGCAGACGACGGCGACCCTCATTCTCGACGGTGTTCTCGATCGCTTCCCGGAACTGCGGATCGGCATCATCGAGCAGGGAGCGAGTTGGCTGCCGGGCTGGATGCGCTATCTCGACTCCGCCTATCGAGCGTTCTCGAAGAACGAAGACCGGCTCAAAGCGCTGTCCGCCAAGCCGAGCGAGATCGTCCGACGACAGGTTCGGGTCACCCCGTATCCCCACGAAGACACCGGTTGGATCATCCAGAACTCGGGGCCTGAGATCTGCATGTTCTCGTCCGACTACCCCCATGTGGAGGGCGGGCGGAATCCGCTGAAACGATTCGACGAGTCGCTGGTCGACTGCTCAACCGAGGAGGTCGACCGGTTCTACACCCACAACATGGTCGACATGATGGGCGCGTCCATGCCGGTGTCCCTCCCCGCCTGAGGCCGATCAAGACAGATGCGAGTTCGCTGCGCGATGGCTCAGCGACGAACGATCTGCTGCTTTGGTCGGAACTCGAGCACGTGTGCTCGCCCGCCATCGTCTTCCGCACGGGTCCACACGTCCACGTGCAATCCGGCGCAGCGCGCCGTCAACTCATCGGCCGTCATGATCGACTCGCGATCCCACGACCAGGCGCCACCCTTGTTGAACATGATCCCTCCTCGTTGTTCGGAATCTAGTCAACGATCCAGGCTGCAGCATGCGATGCTGGCCGAATGCCTTCCGCAGTGCCGTCACCGGTCCGAGCAGTGGTCTTCGACATGGGCGGCGTCCTCGTCGAACTCGGCCCGCTCACCGAGATCCTGGGGCCGAATCCGACCCTGGACGACGACACGTTCTGGGCGAAGTGGCTGGCCAGCCCATCCGTGCGCGACTTCGAAATGGGTCGTTGCTCGCCGGAAGAGTTCGGCGATCGGCTCGTCGCCGAGCTCGAGCTCGATGGCGCGGGTGGCGAGCTGCTCGCTCGGTTCGCGGCGTGGCCGAAGGGCTTGATGCCCGGTGCTGCCGAGCTCGTCGCCTCGCTCGGCTCGCACGAGGTGGAGGTCGCCGTGTTGAGCAACACGAATGCGCTCCACTGGGAAACCCAGCCCGATGCTTCGGACGTGCAGGCGTTGTTCGATCGCCGCTACCTGTCCTACGAACTCGGTCTCGCGAAGCCTGACGCCGCGATCTTCCAACACGTGGTCTACGACCTCGGGTTCGAGCCGTCGACGATCCTGTTTCTCGACGACAACCAGATCAACGTCGACGGAGCGCGCGCCGTCGGTATGCAGTCCGAGTTGACCAAGGGTGTCGACGCGGCGCGCTCGGCGCTCGCTGCTGTCGGGCTCGCCTGAGCGGGTATCCGGCTCGCTCGAGTCGGTTTTCTCGCTCAGGGCGAGCTACATGGCGGGAATCGACGTGGTGAGCGTGACCTTCACGCCGCCGTCGCAGGTGTAGAGCTGATACCGAGAGGTGTTGGTGCCGCCGCGTGTCGCGAGCGCGTTCTGCAGGTTGGAGTTCGTCACATCGAAGATCTCGGAACCGATGCCGACCGTCTCGCTCAAACTGCAGCCGGCCGCCTCGAGGGCAGCTCGGTCGTCATCGCAGTCATCATCGACGGCGAGGTACGGC
>CALLIQ010000305.1 GCA_938008925.1 uncultured Acidimicrobiales bacterium | reverse complement strand
GATGTACGACCCGGTGAAGGATGGCGTGGCGAAGACCGTCGAGTCGGTGGTCTACACCGAGGTCCCGCCGCCGCCTGCCCTGTCGGATCTGGTGCATTGCTTCTGGGAGATGCGGACCGAGCGTGAGCTCGATGAGGACTTCACACTCCACGCGATGCCCGATGCGTGCGTGAACCTGTTGTTCGATCAGGTCGACATCCGCATCGCTGGCGTCACGCTCCTCCACACCACCCACACCACGCTCGATCTCGGGCGGTCGTTTCACTACGCCGGGATTCAGTTCTTCCCCGGGGTGTGGAGAGGGAACCCGGATGCGACCGTCGATCACTACGTCGGCGAGCCGTACGAAGGGGAGTTGCCGCTCGCAGCCGTCGGCGGCGCTGCGGCCGAGTACGACCTCGATGGGAAGGCGGTCGTGTTCTCCGAGTTCGTCGAGACGCTCCTCGACGATGGACTGGTCGCAGCCAACCCGGTGACGGCATCGATCCTGACGAATCTCGACGAGATCCACAGCGTGGCCGACATGGCCGAGGTCGCAGCGCTGTCGCCCCGTCAACTCCAACGGACCTTGAAGTCGACCACCGGCTTCTCACCCCACGATCTGTTGAAGGTGCTGCGGGTGCAGCACTCGTTCCGCAAGGGCTACCTCCTCGCCTTCGCCGACCAGTCGCACTTCACGCACTCGTTCCGCCGGCTGACGGGCTACACACCGGGTCAGTTCAAGAAGCGCTTCGACGTCTGAGCAGCCGCAGTGTGCTCAACGGCCGCAGTGTGCTCGACGGCAGCGATCAGCTCGACCGCAGCGATGAGTTCGACAGCATTGCGCGACCGAGTCTTGCGTCGGGCAGACCGAAGCTGGTTGTCGATCGTGCGGGCCGACTTGCCGAGCGCCCGACCGATCTCGGCATAGGACATGCCTTGCGCGAGCAGGCGGACGGCGTCGTTCTCGGCGGCCGAGAGCGTGACTCGCTTTCGGGCGTGTCGAGTGAGCGATGCGTGGAGGACGGGCGCGAGGTGGCGCTGCACGAAGCGGTCTACCCTGGTGTGATCCGACGGGGTGAAGCGCCGCGGACCGCCCGTTTCGTCGAGGCACAGCACCCCGAGGCCGATCCCGCCGTACCGGATCGGTGTGGCCAACATCGCGGTGGTCCCCAGACGGTCGAAGACCGGTTCGAGGGTTACGAGATGTCGATTGTTTCGTACCCGCTCGAAGCTCACGGCGCCCGAGGCACACCACACAGATCGCAGAACGGGATGCTGATTGGGCAGCTCGGTGGTCGCGATTCGCGCCCGTTCGTCCGCCGAGTCGGCCGACACGACCCCTGGGAGGTACCCCCGATCGGCCTCGTCGATCACCGCTGCATCGGCGCGGGCTGAACCGATCTCGTGCGCAAGGTGGTCGACGCCGAGCGCGAGCACGCGAGTGGGGTCGTCGAGGTGGAGCAGCATGTGCGCCGCTCGGTCGCGGTCCCGCCGCTCCTCGGAACCGACGTCTCCGCCGTCGAGCTGATCCGCCCTGAGCGCCCGATCGTCGAGAACGGTGTCCAGTCGGGCCAGACGATCGAGTACACCGGCACTCGGTGGCGCGATGGTCTCGATCGGCATGGCCAGAGGTTAGGGGAAGTTCGTCATGGCCTCCGGTCCGGGGCGATTCGTAGGTTTGACGGCATGTACACCTTCATCGAACTCTGGACGCCAAACGACAACTGGCTGGCCCTCAAGGCCGACGAACGCGCAGCGTTCATGGAGGGCGTCGGCGGCGCCATGGGGCAGATGGCCGAGGCCGGCATCGAGACGTTGGGCTGGGGAGCCGTCGATCCCGACACGCCGGTGCCAGCAGCGCAGCAATACGTCGCTGTCTGGCAGGCGCCCGACAAGGCGGCGATCGAAATGCTGGAGCAGGGGATCGAGGCGAGTGGTTGGTACTCGTACTTCGATCAGGTCAACGCTCGGGCTGAGTTGTCCGGGCCCGAGGTCGTGATCGGCGAACATGTCGCGATGTGATTCACACCTCGGCGTAACGCTCGATGATCTCGGCCCAACGACCGACGTCGTCGGGGCTGTTGATCGCGGTCGGTAGACCGGTGAGGCTCGTGACCGGGACCGTCAACCGTGAGACGCCGAGGCGAGCCAGCTTCTCGATGTCATCGAGATCGTCCGGGAGCGCTGCGGTGAACTCGATGGCGTCGGGATCCCGGCCGTGTTCCTCCGCGGTGCGGCGAACGAGGTCGAACAACTCGGCGGGCGCACCTCGAGCCGGGAAGTAGCCATCGCCGAGCCGACCGGCTCGTCGTGCTGCGACCTTGGAGTCGCCGCCGATGATGATCGGGACCGACGCTTGCGCCGGTTGGGGGCGGCAGAAGGTGTTGTCGAAGTTGATGTACTCGCCGTGGAAGGTCGGGCTCTCTGCCGTCCAGAGCTCGCGCATCGCTGCGATGTACTCGTCGGTGCGAGCGCCGCGATCGTCGAAGGAGGCGCCGATGGCGTCGAACTCCTCTCGGAGCCAACCGACACCGACACCGAGCAAGACGCGACCGCCCGACAGATGGTCGAGTGTCGCGACCTGCTTCGCCGTCACGACCGGGCTGTGCTGCGGCAGGATCATCACGGCGGTACCGAAGCGGATCGTCGAGGTCACGCCGGCCATGTACGCCATCCAGATCAGCGGGTCGGGCAGGTCGAGATCGTCTTCGCCGTCGGCCATCTTGCCGCTCGCCGAGTAGGGATAGGTCGACGCGTAGTTCGCCGGAACGACGGTGTGCTCGATCGTCCAGGCCGTGTCGAACCCGGCAGCTTCGCCGGCCTGCACGAGTTCCTCGGCCGCTGCGGCGTGCGCGTACGGGCCGGTGTTGCAGTACCTGAGTCCGAACTTCATCAGCTCCCCCTTGGTCCGCGCTGAAGCTACTGGCGCACCCGGCCGTGGGCCAGCTGCTCGCTGGGTCTCGCCCCCGATCCGTGGGAGAGTCGCCCTCTTGGCACGTGGGGTGGTCACCGGCTTTCGAGGCTGGCACATGGTCGGCGCAGCGTTCGCCGTCATGTTCGTCGTGTACGGCATCCAGTTCAGCTTCGGCACGTTCGTGGAAGACGTCGTGGCCGACACCGGCTGGTCCGAGACCCGCCT